>NZ_JAWOBT010000090.1:0-3422 GCF_046484155.1 Alkalibacterium sp. | reverse complement strand
GGAAGAAGCGGCATCTCAGCAGCCATATTGCTGGCGAAACATGCCGCCCGCGTGCGCGTAAGCGAAAAGAACGAAACACGTAAAACTCCCGACATCCTGAATATTTTCAAAGAGCACGGCATCGATTATGAATTCGGTAACTCTTCCAATCTTTCCTCAGATTGTTCAAGTTTTTGCTCAATATCCCTTTTTTCTCTCTCTAAAAATTCAGCCGTCAATTCAGCAGCTCTTCGATTCTGTTGAGTTGAGCCTTCCACATAGATTTCCATTGCGCGGTTGGATACATGTGATGCTTCAGTGGGTGAGGGACTCTCAAAACTAATTTCAATGACTTCCGAATCTCTCTCAGTCCTCAGAACGCTTAAACCCGATCGTATCCTGCCGGTAACGGATGCTTCTGATGCCCTACTCACATTACCCTCTTCATCCTGGTTCCAAAGAACCGGAAATTCCCGAATTCCGCCGGGATCATCTTCAATCAAAGAGTCTGCAATTTTTCGTGCAAAATCCCTGGACTTCAGTACCTGAACCTCATTCGCTATAGTAGAACTTGTTCCTACTCCCGTGGTTTGAGAAATAATTCTGGACAATTCATCATCACCCGAAGAACCTGCACTGATGATCATTGTACCCGTACTTTCATAAATCGGTGTTAGCGTATCTGAATAGAACCAGGCTCCCGTGCCACCCAATATCAGAAAGATGATAATTAACCATTTATATTTTAATATAAGTGATACTAAATATTTGGGATCCAGATTTCCCTGCCCACTTTGATTTTCATTTGATAAGGGAGTGGTCGATACATACTCAAATTTATCACCTTGATTTGAACTCCTCCCTTCTCTATCACTCCGTATTATATCGGACATACCGTGTCACCTCTTCAATATCTTTTTGAAACAAACTGTATTGCCTTCAATTATAGCGGCAATACATTATTACTGTACTTCGAAATCAATGATACCCGATTGCGTCGAAAAATAACAGAGATATAAACAGAATTAGCAATTCTTAATGAAGAATGCCTAAGCTTATTAATAGTATTATTTTTCTTTTATAAAGAATTATTCAACCTGTTTTCACATACGTATTTTTTACTAAAAAATGATTTCAGTTCTTCTCATCTTTAAAAAATGCTTTGAATAACTCTTCTCACTCATTAAACGAAAGTTATTTACTTCGTACAGAACAAACCTTCAAACTTTTATAAGACTGATAAATACTAAAATCATTTATAATTAAACCAATTAAGGACCTCATTATCAGCTCATCTTTTTTTCTACTCGTCCCCATCAAAATATGCTTCATCCAGCACTATCTGCGTATTAGATATTCATAACTACTACTTAATCCAATTGTCTTTAATCTTAAATAAAAGACAAGATTCAAATCAGAGCTTAATCACTGTTCATTCATAAATGATCATGAAAAGAAAAAAATTATATTATCTACTATTCATTTCCCCATTACTAGTTCTTTTCACTTCATCCAAAAAATCTCAACTCAATCCGAACTTGATGATTAACTCGAGATAATAAATGAAGTCACAGTCATATCCGGAACCTCGAATACAAGTAAAATTTACTTCTTTAAATTTTTCCCTTTTTCAGGATTTTAAAAACATCCTTTAAAAGGATTACTCGTAAACCTTAGAATATTAATAGCATCTTATTAGAGACATTTAACTTTTTGATATCCATTCATTGAGTTATAATAATATCCTGAGCAAACAGTAAGTTTGTTTTAGGTTCAAAAAAAATCAATTAAAGATATCTTAACGGGAGAAAATATATGATAATCAGGGGTATAATCGCATCTCTATTTTTAATTTTTGCAACAGTAATGACGTTTTCAGCATGTGACGTCATTTCTGAGAAGGGGCTTGATGAGTCTCTTGACAAGGTACCGGATGTAACTCTAATTAAAGGAGCTGAAAATGCTTCAGTTAGAGTTAACAGAGGAACGACCAGTAACTTTTCAATTGATATTGATAATGTTGAATGGAACAACTTGATCTCCAATGGAGAGAGAGAAGCCTACTGCATTGCATGGAAAGATCCAATCTCAAGTAATAACGATATTTATGAAGGAGTAGGAGTATACTCAACGGCCGGCGACAAACAGTTTGATGATGTAAATCGCCTCTTTTCGATGAAAAATGCTCTGCTAAAAGCAGATCCTGAAATTACCTGGCGTGAAATTCAGGTAGCTGTTTGGTCACTCATTCCTTTTCAGGAATTTGACATGAATATGCCTGCTGATGAGCTCCCGGATGAAGTTCGTTCTAACGGTGAAGCTAATTTCGATAAAGGTAAGGTTCAGTTTATTCTGGATGCAGTTCAAAACAGAAGCACTGCAAAAACAGCTGAATTTTCCGGTTTAATGAACAGTGAAGATGAGGATAGCGAAAAAACTATGTGTGTTATTGGAACTGATGGAAACACCCAAACATTGATTGTTCCGTGTGATGAAACGGCTTTTGCTTATGGCGGATCTGAGACAAGTGGAATTGGCGGTGAAGTTGATAACGACAAAGATTCTGATACTTATCAACAATCCCTAGATCCATATGCCCACTGTTTCCCAGATGATGATGATATCGACGATACCCGCTGGGGTTGGACAAATGGTAAGTTAACTGAAGGAACTTATAATTTCCCTCTCTATGCAGGAGCTGGTCAGTGCGACCTATCCAAGGGACAAATTACCGGTAATGTAGAAATTGTCTACGAAGGAACAACTGTTACTGTTACATTTACTTCAACCGATGACGCTTCTTTTTATAAAGAAGATGGTACTACCGAAACACACCTTTACGTAGGCTCAGAAAAAATGCCTCCAAAAGGTGCTGCTCCTGGTGAATATCCAAACAATGGTGACCTTGACGTGTCAAGCGAGTCAGAAGTTAAATATGTTGTCAATGACGTAAGTGGTGACATTTATGTGATTGCGCATGCCGTAATGGGCACAGAAGATTAATAAGAGCAAACTAAGAAAAAAATTTACTCAAAAGGCCTTGGATCACAATCCAAGGCCTTTTTTTATTGAACACCCAACTCATTCGTTCGGGATCGAATATACCACAGAAGCTCTTCCCGGCTTTCTGAAGACTTAATCTTCTTCTCCCTCGCCATTGCTTCTGATCGCGTATCAAAACTCTCCTGATACATCAACTTCCAGGGAATGCCGGATTTGGTGTGCTTGTTTTTCCCTTCGTTGTGTCGCTTTAACCGGTCTTCAAGATTGGATGTAAAACCTACGTAGTATCGATCCAACGTAACACTGTAGAGTATGTAAACTGTATAAATCATCTCTCAATAATAGAAAAAGCCTTACAATTTTCATTGCAAGGCTTTTAAATGTGGGCAATGAGGGATTCGAACCCCCGACCCCCTCGGTGTAAACGAGGTGCTCTAAAC
>NZ_JAWOBT010000064.1:0-3742 GCF_046484155.1 Alkalibacterium sp. | reverse complement strand
ATAACTCCCGTTGATATTCATCTGCTCAACGATAAATCCAGGTAATTGAAGCCTTTCTAAAAATTGTCGACTCACTTCGCTCCCATGAGCTTCCTGATTGACAAAATTCCCCCATCGTCCTATTGCTTGTGCAATCATGACATGAGGCGCCAAGATATCTACTAACAGCCAAACCGGTACCTTGTTTTTTTGGCTGTACCAATACATTGTTATAAAACCAAGTATTAGCCCGCCATAAATTGCCAGACCGCCCTCCCAGAGATAGAACATTCGGATTGGATCGTCTAAGTATGTCGGTAATTTAAACAATACGTAATAGATTCTGGCGCCTAGAATACCTGCTGGTATAATCCAAAAAGCAAGATCAACAATGAAGTCTTCGCCTATCCCTCTTTTGTTGGCTTCTCTCATGCTGAGCCAGACAGCTAAGAACATCCCAACAACGATAATCACACCATACCAAGCGACTTCTACTGGCCCTAACCTAATAGCAATTGGATCAATGTTACCAATATAACTTTGCATTATTAATCCTCCATCTAGTCTTCTTGAGAATTTTTCTCAATTAATTTATTCAAATTATTCTCAAAAGTTTTTGTTGCATCGTATCCCATGTCTTTGGCACGAATATTCATGGTAGCAATTTCTATGATGATCGACAAGTTTCGCCCTACTCGAACAGGAATCGAAAGTTTTGGGATATCTACATTAAAGATGCGCATTTTATCCAAATTGTAACCTAAGCGGTCGTACTGTTTATTACGATCCCAACTTTCTAAATTAATCACTAAATCAACAGTTTTCTGCATGCGAATTGCACCAACACCAAACAAGTTCACCACATCGATTACGCCGATCCCTCGGATTTCAATCAGATTTCTCAGGATTTCAGGTGGTTCTCCTATGATACGTCTTTCATCCATCATGTACAGTTCCACTCGGTCATCTGCAACCAAACGATGACCTCGCTGGATAAGCTCTAGTGCTGTTTCTGACTTACCTATGCCCGAATCTCCTATAATCAATACACCCATACCATAAATATCTACCAGTACGCCGTGCTGGGAGATACGTTCGGCTAATCGTTCTTCTAAAAAGTTAGTCACGTTTGAGGATAATCGCGTAGTAGAACGTTTTGAAAGAAGTACAGGTATCCCTTTCTCTTCAGCAGCTTTTAGGAGCTCTTTCGGCGGTTCCTGATTGCGTGAAATCAAGAAAGCGGGCGTTTCAGCTTGACACATACGTTTCATCACAATGTAACGTTCATCACTTGTCATTTTTTTAGCAAATGATAATTCTGTTTTACCTAGTAATTGTATTCTATCTTGAGGATAAAAACTAAAATATCCAGTGAGTTCTAATGCGGGTCTTGATAAATCACTGATCGTGATCGATCTATCCAGGTTATTTTCGCCAACAACAACGCGAATATCATCCATCGCATCCACTAACTCGTGTATTTTTACTGTAACAGTCATTTATTTTCTCCTTTATTCATTGATAAAAACATATCTTAATCATATCATATTTGAGTATGTCATAATAGAATAATACAATACCGATGCAAACAAAAAGGTTTAATGTAGTTTGACTACATTAAACCTTTCAAATTAATCAGTGTTTAAAAATGCATTTAACGCTGACACGATTATCGCTACAAACAAAGCGAGAGCAAATGAGCTGAATCCAAACCCACTGACTAAAGCGGCTGTAAACCATAGCATCAAACCATTGATGATCAAATAAAACAATCCTAGTGTCATGATTGTTATTGGTAAAGATAAAATCACAAGTATAGGTTTAACTAGTACATTCAGTATCCCAAAAACGACTGCAGCTAGCAATGCGGTCGTCCACGATGAGATCATAAACCCATCTAAGAAACCAGCTAAAGCAAGAAAAATTAATGTGTTAGCTAAAATACGTTGCCACCATTTCATCGACTAAAAGTCACTCCAATCTTCTTCAACTTTTTCTGCATCTTTTCTCTTAGGTTTTTCATTAAATTGACCAAAGGTTGAAGTTGAGCCCGTTTTTTTGTCTGAACGAGACTCTTCATCATCATCCGGCATAACTAAAGCCAATAAGAGATAGATCGGGATAGTCGACCCTACTCCAATGAACGTTGCCACCACAACAACAACGCGAAGCAAGACCGGATCAATATTGAAATATTCCCCTATACCACCTAACACTCCGAAAATGACTGCATTATTTTTTGATTTTTTCAACTTATTCATCGTGTAACCCTCATTTCCTTTTATTAGTATTCTGTATCTTTGAGTAAAACATTACCAGTTGTGGTTGATGCGTTAAAATCAAAGGACGTTTCGTCAACCACTCTTTTAAATCGTTTAATATTTTCTGATTTCTCATTTACTTCAACTTCACTTAATCGACTCTTTATTTTACCAAATGTCGTTCTTGCTTGTCCTTCTAGAGTAATATTTTTAGGAATAGCCAATTTTACGTTTCCATTGACCGTCGTTGCATTAAGTCTAGTAATTGTGCTGTTCATTACAGTAACTTTTATCTCACCATTCGTAGTAGACAGGTCTCCACTTTCTAACGTTCCTTCATATACAAGACTACCATTTACTGAACTGGCAAGCAGATCTTTTAATTGACTGTTTTTAATTGTTACCGAACCATTTGAACCCTTGACTTCCAGCATTGTTCCATCCAGTTCTTCAAAATCGATCGATCCATTCATTGATTTAGCGTAGATATCTTTAACCTCGATATCAGTGACCACGACTTTCCCATTCAACGTATTAATAGATAAATAGTCATACGTTCTTTCCGGTAAGGTAAGCGTTAAGTCCACATAAATGCGTTTATTGGGAACGTGGACTATTAATTTGTCTTCATCTACCGAAATAGTACTGCGTACGTCAAAAGATTCTTCAGGTGTCTTTTCATCCATTTTCCCATACAGTTTCCCTTTTGCAGATAACGTTATTGTTTCAGTATTTCCTTTAGTGATATTTACTTTGCCGTTAGCAATTTTAATATCTAAAATGGTTGCTGTCGATTCGTCAAATGCCCATTCTTTACTGTACTCTTTGGAAGCCAAGGTTGGAAATTTCAGATTGACATTTTTCCAATCGAAATTGTCCAGCACGCTATCGAAAGATGTTCGGATCGTTTCCTTGACATCTTTGTCAGAGGTTTCTCTCACTGTTTTCTTGAAAAGCGTCGACATCTCTTTACTTGCTTCTTCAATGCGTTTACCTGCTTTTGACAATTCTTCACTGGCTTCTTTTTTCCAGTCTTCCGGAATTTCGAAATCAGCTGTCGCTTGTCTCGCTTTGAGTGTCCACTGTTTGACTTTTGAACGGTTCAACTGTTTGACACATTCATTCTTTTCATCGGTCAGTTCTGCTTTTTTCTTTTCTAGCTGAGCAATTTCTTCAGTCAGCTCTTTGATGCGGGCATCTTCTTCAAAGTCCTGTTCAGTCATTTCAACACGTTCCAGTTCTTGCGAAAGTTTGTCGATTTTATTTCTTAACGCGATGATTTCTTTGGTATTATCTACTTCATCCAATTGTTTGATCAACTCTAATTCTTTTTGAACAAGGTGGATTTCTTCTGAAATAGCTTGTTTACTTTCTTCGATCTCTGATCGACTGTTTTTCGTGAGGCTATTTAATTCAGTGTTCTTTTCACTTAATTTAGAATCAACGTCTTTAAGCTGTTGATTCAGATTATCTAGTTCGACAGAACATTCATTGATTTCTTT
>NZ_JAWOBT010000043.1:0-8804 GCF_046484155.1 Alkalibacterium sp. | reverse complement strand
TCGGCTGGATATTAAAGTGACCGATTTGGTCCGTTGTCCAAAGGCGTTTCGTCTGGGGTCTTCAAATCATCGGAATAGCCGGTTTTCGTGTTGGAACGGTCATTGGAAGGATCTGCCTTGCTGCTTCTCAAATCTTCAAGCAGTTCTGTATCCTCAGTGACTGATTCGTCGTCAGAAGCTAAAAGTGAATCGTCATAAGGATCAGGACTGTCAGCACTTAAAGGACCGATGTCAGGAGATTTTTTTTTCGGTGACCTGGAGAACAAAACGCCCTTCGTTTACATCTTCGACATGTTTTCCCAGGCTCTGCTTTTCCTGGCTGGTTAAATCGGATAACTGTTTAACCGTGATAGCGACTGCTTTTAACTGTTCTTCCTGATGTGTCTGGTTACTGATCAGCGTGATCGAATCAGTATCATGGCCGCGCATGATCAGCGTGTCCACGGCTCTTAATGCATCTTCTACTTTGGCATAGGTGCCTTCGATATAGGTATTCAAACTGATTCCTCCTGTTTGATGGTGTTAGTCACTGTTTCGGTCGCGGATAAGCCCATGCAGCTCATCTGAATGGGACGGCGGATTTTTCAGGACTTCTTTGACTTTGCCTAACCTTGGATTGATATTCCAAAGCAAAATACCGACAGGCTTGTCTTCTTTCAGATAATAGACTACTGTTCCATCATCCACATGATCGATGAGGACGTGGAGTTCGGGATCAAGTGTGCCGTAGGCCATCCAGGAAATATCGAAAACGTCTGAATAGAAGTAAGGGGTGTAGTCATACGGTTTATCGGATCCGGCCATGATTTTCCCGACAGTCGTCCCGGATTTCCGTGCATGGTCAACGTGTTCGATGCGTTTTCGTCCAAATATCGGATCAGGGTATGATGAAATATCTCCAGCTGCATAGATGTCTGGATCGGACGTACGGAAATAGTCATCGACAATAACTCCGTCGTCCACCTCAAGTCCGGCGTCTTTAGCAAGCGTTAGTCGAGGCTTGGCACCTAAGCCGAGAACCAAGGTATCTCCTTCAACGGTTTCGCCATTTTCCAGTTTGAGAACAAGTTTATCGCCATTTTTGCTGTAAGAGGCAGCGCGTGACGTGTTCTTTAAAGTGACACCGGCTTGTCGGTAGCTTTCCTCATACTCTTTAGCCAGCTCAAGCGGGAAACGATTGTCGTTTAAGACCTCTTGAGGATAGACGAGTGTCACCTGGGTGTTGTTCAGTTTCAGATTTGCAGCGAGTTCTGTTCCGATATAACCTCCGCCGATGACGATGACATGCTGGTCTTTTCCGGAGAACTCTCTCAATTTACGGTAGTCTTGGAATGTGCGGAAGGCGATAACGTGCTCGTCTTCCGGTCCTTCTAAGGTTCGCGGTTCGCTGCCGGTCGCCAGCAGCAGTTTGCCGTATGACAGTATGGTTCCGTCGTGTGTCGTGACCGTTTTGTTTTCTCTGTCGACCGAAGTCACGACGGTTTCAAGCATGAGGTCTGAATTTGTTTCTTCAGCGGTGTTGAAAGGAACGTCTGCAACGGAGTAGTCGGCATCTGTCCACAGTCTCTTCGATAAGGCTGGACGGGCGTAGGGTCCATCCTGATCCGAAGAAAGAATACCGATGGAACCTTCTTTGTCTAACTTGCGTATGCCTTTGGCGGCATAAGCGGCAGCGATTCCGCCACCGATAAATAAGTAATCATAATAGTTTTCATTCGATGTGCGCATGAATGGATCTCTCCTTTATCATAATGAATGGGTCGTTTAGAGTGTCGCAACAGAGCCGCCGTCGACGCGGTAATTGGCGCCGTTTACAAACGAGGCTTTTTCTGAACATAAAAAGGCAATGACGGCCGCCACTTCTTCGACCTGCCCCCGTCGTTTAAGTTCGATATGCGGTCTTTCTTCATCCAAGAAAGATTCAACGGCTTCGTCAAGGGACATGTTTTTTTCTGCGGAACGTTTTTCCATCAGTCTGTCCGTCATGGGCGTTTCGATAAATGCCGGAGAAACAGTGTTTACAAGCAGTCCTTCTCTGGCATAACTCCGGGAGAGTCCCTTTGAAAAGGATAATATGCCGGCTTTGGCACTGTCGTAGGGCAACTCATTGTCATAAGGCTGCACAGCGTTTTCTGAAGAGATGAATATGATTCTTCCCCAGCCGTTCGCTCGTAAATCAGGTAAAAATTCTCTGACGGCACGGACCGGACCATGCAGGTTCTGTTCGATCGTATACAGCCAGTCTTCATCGGTCAGTGTATGGAACAGTCCTTGCGCTCCTGTGGCACCGGCATTCTGCACCAGGATATCTATGGTTCCGATACTCTTTTTCACGTATTCATGTAACTGACCGAGTGATTCGGGACTTCTGATATCTGCTGGAAAATACAATAGTTTTTCATACTTGGTCATTTCCTGAGCCGTTCGTCTCAACCGTTCTTCATCAAAGTCGGTCATCACGACAGTTGCGCCTTCTTCCAGGAGGACACGGGAGGTTTCCTTACCGATACCGGAGGCTGCACCTGTCACTAAAGCAACTTTGTCTTTGATACCTAAATCCATAGGCTGTCTCCTTCCAATTAATGTATAAATTTCAACAGTCTGTATCTGAATCCTTGTTACTTTAAAGGGTACTATTCTAACAGAAAAAACTCAATTATAAGCTATCGTGCAGGCGGTTTTGTAAACGGGAGACAGATCGAAGAAATAAGTGAGAGCCGGACATATCGAGATGGTCAAGAATGGAAGGGATCAGCCGTGTTCGGCTTTACTTCAACTAGTTCTGCTGCAGTGTAATCAGACCAGGCTATAACCTTTTCTGATGCCTCTTGTTGTGCAGGATAGCTATTTGTTCAGATCGTGTTTACCTCTCAGATTTCTGGTCTTAATAATCCAACACGAATCTTTTAATCGAAGGTTCAGTGTGATAAGATTCTAAACGAGATATAGAGTATTGTATTATGTTATCCTATAATCAGAAAAGCTTCCAGCAAGGTAGTACGCCAAAAACTGAAAAGCAGAAGGGATAAACTAACTGTAAGATTTGTTTCGTTTCGGACAACCAACCGGAATAGAAATCCGGGCATGAGTTGGTGCGCGATGCACAAGATGAGCAACAATAAAATCTGCGAAGAAGGGGATTTCATGGCTGAAACTAAGTGGTTTCATTTAAATAGTGAAGAGGCAGAAAAAGAATTGGATACAGATACACGGACAGGATTAACTGATGACGAAGTAGAGAAAAGGCAGGAGGAATACGGATTAAATAAATTACCTGAAAAAAAAGGGACGCCCGAGTGGGTGAAATTTTTCAGACAATTTAACGATGTACTGATCTATATCTTGCTGTTTGCAGCTGTCGTTACGTTTGCTTTGGGTCAGTATGTCGATACGGCTGTCATCCTGCTTGTTGCCATTGTCAACGCCGTTATTGGTTATGTTCAAGAAAGTAAAGCCGAAAAAGCACTCGAAGGTATCAAAAATATGTTGTCCCTAGAGGCGATCGTTCTTAGAAATGAACAGAAGAAAGAAGTGGATTCAACGGAGCTTGTCCCGGGAGATATCGTGATACTCAATTCTGGCGACAAGGTACCTGCAGACATCCGGTTGTTTCATACTGACCGGCTAAAAGTCGAAGAGTCACCCTTGACAGGCGAATCCACCTCTGTAGAAAAACAGACGGATGTGCTGGAAGATGATACACCGCTTGGTGACCGAACCAACATGGTGTTTTCAGGAACCACTGTTTCTTCCGGAAAAGCCAAAGGGATCGTTGTCGAGACGGGAGAAACGACAGAAATAGGTCAAATCAACCGCTCCATGAGTGAAGTTGAAGAAATGAAAACACCATTGCTCAAGCAAACGGATAAATTCGGAAAAACGATCTCAGTCGTCATCCTTGTTTTAGCCGTTATCTTATTTGTAGCGGGATTAGTTTTTCATGATTATGAATGGGGCGAACTGTTACTTTCCGTAATCAGTTTGACCGTCGCTTCCATTCCTGAAGGGCTCCCCGCCATCTTAACCATTATTTTGGCTCTAGGTGTACAGTCCATGGCAGATCAGAATGCAGTCATGCGCACACTTCCCTCGGTAGAGACACTGGGAGCTGTCACAGTCATTTGTTCTGACAAGACAGGGACACTTACAAAAAATGAAATGACGGTGCAGTCGATCATCACTAGAGAGAACAGCTATTCTGTGACGGGATTGGGTTACGCACCGGAAGGCAAGATAGTGAACGGACAGGAAGAAGAAATCGATGTCGATGAAGAGGCGGACTTGAGAGAGTTGCTGACCGCGGCTAAAACAGTGAACGAGTCGGATATTTATCAGAAAGATGACGAATGGGTCGTCAGAGGAAATCCGACAGAAGGCTGTTTGATCACCCTAGCCGAAAAAGCGAATGTCTCTATCGCTGCCCTGGAAATGAAAGCCAAGATCCCTTTTGATTCAGAGTATAAATATATGGCAGGGTTAGTCGAAGAAAACAATCTGAAGAAGATTTATATTAAAGGCGCACCCGACCGATTATTTGAAATGGCCGGCTTGGATTCAGAGGCACGTGATTATTGGGAAACGCAGATGAACAAACTGTCTAAAAAAGGCGAGCGGGTCCTCGCGATGGCGATCAAAGAGGTCTCTGAGACCAAAGAACACATCGACCATGATGACATCCAGTCAGGAATAACGATACTGGGACTTACCGGAATTATCGACCCACCTCGAGAGAAAGTCATTGAAGCGATTAAAGTCTGTAAAAAAGCGGGCATTCAGGTTAAGATGATTACAGGTGACCACAAAGAAACAGCTCTGGCTATCGCGAAGCAACTTGGGATCACAGACGGAGATAAAGTCTCTGAAGGACGCGAGTTAGAAGAGATGTCCGACGCAGAATTGCAGGAGATCGTGGAAGAGGTCGATGTCTTTGCGCGAACGAGTCCGCATAACAAACTGAAACTGGTCGAAGCGCTGCAAAAAAATGGCCATATCAGCGCGATGACAGGGGACGGTGTGAACGATGCCCCCGCACTTAAACGAGCAGATATCGGTGTGGCCATGGGCATCAAGGGCACAGAAGTGGCCAAAGAAGCGTCCGAAATGGTTTTAGTGGATGATGATTTTTCTACCATCGTAAATGCGGTGAAAGAAGGGCGACGGGTTTACGACAACTTAAAAAAAACCATCCTCTTTATTTTACCGACCAACGGGGCAGAAGCTCTGCTGGTTATGGCGGCGTTGATAACAGGAATAGAAATGCCGTTAACGCCTGTACAGATTCTGTATGTCAACATGATCACGGCCGTAACGATTGCACTGGCTTTAGCTTTTGAACCCTTGGAAAAAGGCACGATGTCGAAACCGCCGCGTGATTCCAATCAAAGGCTGTTGAGTCCTTACTATGTCTTTCGGATACTGTTTGTTTCCGTGCTTATTGGGGGTTCCATCATGTGGATCGATCGGGTCTTGTTGGCGGGTTATGACGCTGGAATTATCAACACGGTGACGCTTCATTCACTCGTTTTCGCTCAGCTGTTTCATTTGTTTAACGTAAGAAATGAACGTCACTTTAGTCTGAATAGCCAATTTTTTGATAACAAAGCCGCCTTTATTGTGTCTGGCCTACTTATCATCTTTCAATTACTAGTCACCTATGTTCCGTTTTTATATAATGTCTTAGGACTCTATCCGATCGAACTGAATTATTGGCTGTATCCCTTGATCGTAGGTCTCGGTGTGTTTACAGTAGTAGAAATCGAAAAATTTATCACACACAAGGTCCTGAAAAAAAATAATAGATAAATGGCTGCAGGTAAGAAAGTGAGGAAAAATAAAATGATGAATACTGAGACGTCAATATATGATGTCATTGTCGTTGGGGCCGGATTGGCAGGATTAACGGCAGCGAAGGCATTACATGAAAAAGATAAGAACTACTTAGTTTTAGAAGCAACTGAACGGGCAGGTGGAAAAGTGCGTTCCAAAATTTCTGAAGATTCATCGCGCTATTTTGAACTGGGTGCACAGTTTGTTAATAAAGATATGACTGAAATCGTGAAACTCATTGAAGAATCCGGAATGACCTTAGAGGAAACACACATACCTGAAGACTTAGTGGTTATCAGCGAAAAAAGCAGGGAACCCATTCTCTTTGATTTCAAAGACATTCCAGAAATGTTGAGAGATATCACTGCAGCAGATTCAGATCCCCAGACACTGGCAAGTTTACTAGACAAGCATGTCGAAAATAATCGGAAACGACAGATCATTAAAAGTTTTGTGGCCGCTGAAACGACAGTAAACAGTGATTACATTAATGCGGAGGCCTTAGGAAATCTGGTCAGCCGGATCACAACGACGAACAACGAATTGAATTATCAAGCCTCTGGTCCACTGTCCCAAGTCATTCGATACTTGGAGACCATTAATGAAGAGGCGATCCGTTATCATGAACCTGTTGTGAAAGTGAAAGAAACTGAGAATGGTTATATCTTGAAAACAAAAAACAATACAAAATATCATGCAAAATCAATAATTTTCGCAACGCCTCCTACTGCTGCGGCACGAATTGAGTTCAGTTCATCTTTAGCCGACCATTATGACCGATACTTGAAGAGTTACATCGATGGTGCCGTAATCAAAATGACTTTCGTGTATGATAATCCGTTCTGGCGTGAACAAGCCATTAAAGGAAAGAAAAAACCGGTCTACGGTGTCATCTATGCAGCTAATGAAGGGGTCAATTTAATAGATTCTTCTATAACCGGGGGCGAAAACCGACTCACGCTGTTCATCGGGGGAGACAAGGCCAAAGAGTTTTTCAATGTGCCATCAGGAGTGAAAGAGTTTTTCGCTAAAGAGCGCTTGATTGAAGTTTTTGGAGAAGAAGCAGAAATGTACAAAGATTATGAAATCAGCGAGTGGTCAGGATCACGCTATTGTGGTGGAGGTTACGGCGCAATGGTTCATTATAAAGGCGAACCGAAAGCCAACGAATATTTAAAAGAACCCTTTAATAACGTCGTCTTTGCAAGCACAGAGCTCGGTCCGCAGTTCCCTCAATTTATGGAAGGGGCCATCCGCTCCGGACAATACGCCGCCAAACGTTTAGTGGAGGAAATGCAGTAAATCATTTGAAATTAGAGTATAAAAAAGAAGGAGCAGATACTCTGCTCCTTCTTTTTATGTTTAGACTAGTTGAGGATGTTAGTTGCTGACACGACTGTAGGCCTTGCCTTTAACAGGGACAGCTTTCTTCAAAATGTGTTTGTCATAGACTTTGTCGATCACAAGCGCGATGGCGTTGTCGCCGGAAACGTTTGCTGCTGTACCAAAACTGTCTTGAGTGATGTAGAGAGAAATGAGCAGATTGCCTAATGTCCCGGTTGGATCGATACCGACCATATAAACAAATGGAAGAGCACTCATAATGGCCCCGCCTGGAGCGCCTGGTGCAGCAATCAGCGCGACGCCTAAAGTAGCAATAAAGCCAGCCATCATGCCAAAACTATGCGGCATATCGAACATCAGCAACACGGCTGTCACACAAGAAGTAATGGTGACAACACTCCCCATGAGATGAATGGTCGCACTCAACGGGATAACGAATTCCCTGATTTCTTTTGACACACCATTCTTGCGGGCGCATTCCATATTCACTGGAATGGTAGCGGCAGAAGATTGAGTGCCTAAAGCGGTGAAATACCCGGGGATTTGATTTTTCAGTAAAGTGATCGGATTCTTACCTGTATAAAGTCCTGCGAGAATGAATAAGATGGTAATCAGTAACAGTTGCAGACCGACAACGACGATGAACACTCTCCAAAAGACGGATAGCAGTGAAAAGACGGCGCCGCTGTAACTTAAGTTTAAAAAGTTACCGAAGATATAAAAAGGCAAGCCCGGAATGATGATTACTGTTAGGATTCGAGTGATAATGGCACCAAATTCAGCGAAAAAGTTATACATGACTTCGCCTTTCTTTTCCTTGCGTAACCAGGAGATAAAGACACCGAATAAGAAGGCAAAGACGATCGCCGATGTGACGTCGAATAACGGTTCCAAAGGTAGAGTGAACAAGGGCGCCAGTTCAGTGCCTTCCGTTTGAACGCTTTCTCTAACTGAAGCATCGATAAACAAAGGGAAGAGACTTGAAGCTAGGAAATAAGCAATAAAGCCACCAATCAGCGTATTAGAATAGGCCATCAGAGCATTGAGGCCGAGCAGCTTACCAGCTCCATCGGTAAGGTCTGAAATACCTTTGACAACAAAGCCGACGATCATTAACGGTATGATAAAGGCTAATAACCGACTGAACAAGGCCGAAAAGGTGATGGGGATCTGAAGTATGAAGTCAGGTATAAAGGTCAACTGTCCCACCAGTACTCCTAAACCAATGGCAATCAATAATTTCGGTACGAGACCAATCTTAAATTTCTTTCGTTTTTCCATAATATCTCCTCCAATTTCAATCCACTTATTTAGCAATATTTAGATTGTTTAAATTAATTTATAGTATACTACATTAGAATTGAATTAGAAATAACAAATTATATTATAATTTTAAATGTGGCTATTTTATGAACATAAAGACTGAAATAGAGTGTCTGATGGGCAGAGCGTTTTTTGAAAGAACACAATGATTTCTTGAGAGATGATGATTCAATAAGGAAAAGTCTCCCTGACAGGAGACTTTTTTCAGCTTGCGAGCGACTGTCGATTGACTTGTGCTGGATACCTTTGATTCAGGCAAAGTGGCCTGCATCAATTTTGCCACGGATATGAGCACTGAGTGCGACTGCGCC
>NZ_JAWOBT010000108.1:0-4773 GCF_046484155.1 Alkalibacterium sp. | reverse complement strand
GTTTGAATGGGCAAGATATCCATCGTTTGCACGTTTTTAAAGCGTGGGTCTAAGGACCCCTCCTCAGGAACATTTTCTTCGTAGCGAATGATGATATCGATATACTCATCGCCGTGATCGCTGTCTTGAGCAATGACTTGACCCACCGGTAAAATGATAGATAAGAGGAAGACAAGCATGATTCCTATTATCCCTTTTTTTATTTGCTTCTTATTCAATCAATTCTTCTCCTTTGTCTTTCTTTTGAATGAGGGGTTCGGACCCGTCATTTGATTTAATTCAATGATTTTGTATATATATTCAGCAACATTAACAACATATTATCATAAGATTGATGGACCATTGGTGTCAGAAGCATTATAAAACAGGAATGTTTGACGGGAATGTCACATTTTGTTAAAAAAACAGAGTTATTTATCAAAAAATGGTAGAATAAATGAGATAGTTTTAAAGAAGGAAGTGCAAAGAGCAATGTTTAGCCGAGAACACCTACTAAATGAATTACAAGAAGAGTTTCCACTGGTGAGAGACTGGTTACTGTATATAAGAGATAACAGTGAAGACACGCAGTGGGTACAGCAATTAATAGAAGACTCGCCCAAGATGTTTGAACAGTGGGTGCTTTATTTGTCGGAAGGCATACGCTTACTCCCGACGCGACCTGTCAGACTCTCGGTATTCAGTCAAATCATAACCCTGGATGCGAATGCTTTTCTTCCGACCACTTCTTTAGGTAAATTATGGCTGCACGTCTTGGCCGAAACGAGACGCGAACACAACAATGAACCGATCGCGATCCCGAAAAAGAGAGAAGAAATCAATACACTACTCAAAGATTATCATTTGCATAGAGAAGACATTTCGGATTCCGTTACCGTCGTGAATTTATTTGCGGAGATTTCATCCGGCTACCATCCTATGTGGGAAGCAGCGGTGCACAGTCAAAGCGTCATGACCGTTCCACTTAGAGAGTGCGTGAAATTGAGTGCCGTATATCCCGCTCACGAACAACCGATCGTTTGGGTCGTGGATAATGCCGAAGTCTTCAGCCGCATTGTCGACCGTGTGCCGGCGTTACCGATGATATGTACGCAGGAAGAGTGGTCTTGTTCGGCAGGAGAGATCTTTGACCGACTGATAGCCAATGGGGCAGAGTTACGTTTCGTTGGAGATTTGACGCCTAAAGGGATCGTCCGGGCGGAAGAATTACTGCTTCGTTATCCGGATAGAACCCGCACGTGGCAGATGGATGTCGAGACGTATTTAAAAGCAAAAGATGACACCACAGATTTAACGGAAGAAGACTATGCGTTACTCGATAAACATCATGTCGATTATTTAGCTTCCTTAAAAGATGAAGTGAGAGAGCAGGGTCATCCAGGATATCTGATCACTGTGATCGATGAACTGATAAAACAATTGAATCACTATTACCGTAAGTGAAGTAGTGGAAGGACGATCAACTTGGATAAAAAACGCGTAACAGATGAGAAACGTTTACTCCATGGAGGAGATTATAATCCTGACCAGTGGTTAGCGTATCCGGAAATACTGAAAGAAGACGTTGTACTGATGCAGAAAGCGCACACCAACACTTTTTCAATTGGCATTTTTGCGTGGGCAGCTTTAGAACCGGAAGAAGGGATCTATGATTTTGAGTGGCTGGATGACGTGATCGAACGCATCCATGCAATCGGCGGACGCTTTATTTTGGCAACACCTAGTGGCGCACGGCCGACCTGGATGTCAAAACAGCATCCGGAAGTGCTGCGTGTCGATGCAAGCCGCAGAAAACATCTGCATGGGGCGCGTCACAACCATTGTTTTTCGTCACTTTATTACCGTGAAAAAACCCAAGCGGTGAACGCTAAATTAGCCGAACGTTACGGAAACCATCCGGCCCTTTTGATGTGGCACATTTCCAACGAATTCGGCGGAGAATGTCACTGTGACTTATGCCAGGCAAATTTCAGAAATTGGCTGAAAGAAAAGTATGCGAACGATTTGGATCAGTTAAACGACTCGTGGTGGGGACCGTTCTGGAGTCACACGATTACCGACTGGGAACAAGTCGAGTCACCCTCTCCGATCGGTGAAACCGCCGTTCACGGGATGAACTTAGATTGGCGCCGGTTTGTTTCGCAGCAGACGATCGATTTTTATAAAAATGAGATCAAACCACTGAGAGAAAAAACCCCTGATATCCCGATAACCACAAACTTCATGTCGGATAATCCGGCATTCACACCCTTTACAGGTCTGGATTACCATCAGTTCGCAAAAGAAGTCGATGTTGTGAGCTGGGACGCTTATCCGGCCTGGCACAATGATAAAGAAGACACGGCGACACTGGCAGCGAAAGTGGGCTTTTTGAACGACCATTTTTATGCGATGAAAGATCAGCCCTTCTTGCTGATGGAGTCGACTCCGAGTGGTGTGAACTGGCACGACGTCAACAAAGCGAAACGACCAGGCATGCATTATTTGTCTTCGATGCAGATGCTTGCCCATGGCTCAGACAGTGTCCTGTATTTTCAGTGGCGCAAATCGCGTGGTTCTTCAGAGAAGTTTCACGGCGCAGTCGTCGACCACGACCGGTCACCAGAAAACCGCGTCTTTAAAGAAGTGGCGCGCTTAGGTCAGGCAATGGAAACCGTTTCCGAAAAAGTGGTCGGCTATCAGCGCAAAGCGAAAGTGGCTATCATATATGATGTCGAAAACGAGTGGGCGCTGAATGATGCCCAGGGATTCGGACTGAAAACAAAAAAATACGGCGAAACCTTACAAACACACTATCAGGCATTCTGGGACAAAAATATCGCCGTTGATGTCGTTTCAAAAGACGTTGATTTTGAGCAGTATGACTTGGTACTGGCACCGATGTTATACATGATGTCCGAAACAACTGCCAAACGGCTGCAGGCGTACGTTGCAAAAGGCGGGACGCTCGTAGCGACATATATGACCGGATTGGTGGACGAAGCGGATCTGACACATATGGGCGGCTGGCTGGCTCCCCTGAAAGAAACGTTCGGCATGGAACCGATGGAAACAGACACCTACTATCCAACTGATGAAAACAGTCTGGAATTCAACGGAAAAATCTACGACATCAGGGACTACGCCACGATCATTGAATGTGAGTCAGCGGGAGAATTGGCAGCATATCGCTATGACTTCTACCAGAATACGCCGGCGGTAACAGTGAACCGGTATCATGACGGCAGGGCGTATTACCTGGGCGCGCGGCTGGAAAGATCGTTCCTAACTGATTTTTATGGTGAGTTGATCGCTGACTTGGCATTGATGCCCCCGCTTGATATCACGCATGAGCGCGGCGTCTCGGTTCAAGCCAGAGAAGCGGATGGACTGAAAACCATCTTCATCATGAATTTCACGGAAGAGTTGCAAGTGATTGAGATCAACGAAGAGGTCAGAGATATTCAAACAGATGAAACGCTGAATGGACGACTGGCTTTGGATCCTTATGAAGTAAGGATCGTAGAAAAAGAAGGCTAGTTCATTGGGGTGAATGACTAGCTATCTCTGTAATTTGATTAAAACTGAGTTGGATTCATGATATAATTAAACAAGAATAGTTAAAAAAAGAAATTGCAAGCAAGATGGATGAAAGGAGAAACTGTTTGGCTACATTAACCGATGTTGCAAAAAAAGCGAACGTTTCTAAGATGACGGTTTCGCGAGTGATCAACCATCCCGAGCAAGTGACGGGTGAGTTGAAAGAACTCGTTTACGAAGCCATGAGAGAATTGAATTATCGACCCAATGCGGCAGCCATAGCTTTAGCGAATAATCGCACGCAAATCATTAAATTATTGATTTTAGAAGAGATGGATACAACTGAACCTTACTACATGTTTTTACTGACCGGTATCGCGAATGAATTGGATAAATACGCTTATAGTCTGCAGCTTTTAACCCACAACAACGTTCAAATCGGAGATTCCGACGGTTTCATCGTATGCGGCACACGTAAAGAAGATGAAGAACTCATCCACAGCTTAGACAAGCCCACCGTGTTGTTCGGTCAAAACGACATGGGTGTTGACTATATTGACAGTAACAATGAAGAAAGCATGGCCAGAGCCACTGAATATGCGATTGAGAAAGGGTATGAAACGGTCGTGTATATCGGTATCGACGTGGACGAACCCTTCGCTCACTCAAGAGAAAAAGGCTATACGTCGGTGATGGAGAATCACGGGAAAGAGCCACATATTTATAACCTGGAAAATCGATCACGCTACTCGGCGGCATTTATCAGAGAAAATTGGGATACATTCCCGAAAAACACCTTGTTCTTATGCGCTTCAGATCGGCTAGGTCTAGGCGTCATCCGCGAAATCAAAGAGCATGGTGGCGATATTCCTAATGACTACGGCATCATCGGTCACGACGGTGTCTTTCTGGATCAAATTGCCTACCCCAACTTAACGACCCTTAAACAGTCTATTACAGAAATGGGCGCGGCCTGTGCTAGAATGGTCTTGAAGAAGGTAAAAGAAGAAGGCAAGCCTCAAGGAAACCAGTTATTTGAAACCGAACTTAAATTAGGCGGCACGACGCGCTGAGAAAATACGGAAACGTCCACGCCTGACAACTTAAACAGTCAGGTGCGGACGTTTTTATTTAAACACAAACGTATTCGGTAATCAGAAACAGAACCGTCGGTCCAAACGACCGAACAGCACGTGCTTCGGTCGTTTGGGGGAGCAGGCACCGCCGTAGTTACCGAACGGCGGGGCTGTTCGG
>NZ_JAWOBT010000095.1:0-4163 GCF_046484155.1 Alkalibacterium sp. | reverse complement strand
ATCAGGAACAATAGAGCGGTTTGGGACGATTGTGCTTGGTGTACGGACGCCTTTTTACCTATGTAATTCCACGGACTTAGTCACATATCGAAAACAGAACCATGATCTGGAAGATGAAGGAGGTTGTCATCTTTCTCATCTTTCTCTAATTTAAAACGTATCTAAACTAAGTGAATGATTTCACGTTATTTTGCCCGAATCGTCTTAAATCAGACACAGACATTCACCCGATTCTCTAGTATAATAGGTCTTAACATAAATATATATATCATTTTTTTCTGTAACAAATTGATCAACCAACCTGTTAGAGAGTAGGGGTATTAATGAAGAAACGTTTTATTTATGTGATCGATACACCGACAGAATCAAAAGAATTATTGATACGTGAAGATGAACTGATTGAAAATGCCGATGGCGAATTAGATTGTCCGCTGGATTTGATTTTGCAACGTTACCATATGGAATGGGATGACCTCATTAAGATGAAGGCATCAACAGTTTCATTGATGCAGGAAGATCTCCACGAAAGAAGAATGATCCGCTCCATCTCATTTGAAAACTTGTATTATTTCCATGAATAAGAACTGAACCAGCCTTTATACATAAGCTTTATCGCTTATAATACCTTGATGACCTCAGTAACGTTCCAGCTTCCTTCGTTTCCTATAACTCATCCACTTTATCACCATCTTCAGTTGTCATAGCTTCCAATTATTCACCTTCGACAGTTTTTTAAGAATAAACTTCTTCGGCTTATTTAGGGTGCACAATTTTGTCGTTTTAGAACGTCCTTTTTTGAAAAAGCATTGGCACCAAGTTTTTCAGCGTGTTGATGGAACGATACATTCTCGTTTGACGGATCCATCGTTTCCTTCAAAATAGACAAACAAGCTTATGGAGTCCTAAGTCTTCTGGGTCAGTTCAGTCTGCTTTTTTTTGATAGTTACGCGGACAGCCTCTTTTTTGCATAAGGGACACTTCTGACGTTTAATGAGGTCCACACATTCTCGTCTCGTTTAGCTGAATAAACAACGCTTGCAGAATGCATTCTGTGTTACAATAGGAGTAGCATTTTTTTTGTACATTATTTTATTTTGGAGGAACCATTATGGCCTGGATATTTTTAGTTTTTAGTGTTGCGATACTCGTTTATGTATACATACAGAATTACCTGATAGAAATAACGAATTACGCCTTAACCATTCCCAAGTTAAGTGAAACCATGCGGGGGAAGAAAGTGGTCCAGCTAAGCGATTTACACTTTAATCCTAAAACCAACAAAAGCTTTGTTGAAACGATCATAGATAAAACAAAGCAGCAGGATCCGGATTATATTTTTATCACCGGTGACCTCGTGCAGGCGGGACTTGAAGACTTCGTGGATACTCCGCTCAGACGGTTCGTCGAAGAGTGCGCGAAAATAGCACCCACCTATGTGATCACGGGAAATCATGACATCGCCAGTGCTTCATTCGAAGACTTTAAATATATCATGGAAACAGCTAAGGTGACCTTGCTGCTGGATGAAGCCGTCATGCTCCCGGATAAATTTGCAAAAGGCATAGCGTTGATGGGATTAGCGGAAAGACAAGATCAGACAAGGCTGCCTCAGCCGATATTGGGTCCGATCGAATTGACACAGCAAATGGTCAAGAGCCCTAAAATTCTCTTGGCACACCGACCGGAATACTTTGTTCATTATATGTTGGATAAAACGAAAATGCCTGACCTCATCTTAAGTGGGCATACTCACGGTGGACAAGTTCGTCTGCCGATCATAGGCGGCGTGTTTGCTCCTGGCCAGGGGCTGTTTCCTGATTATGATTACGGCTTATTTACTTCTCCGGAAGATCCCTCTAAACGAATGATCATTTCACGCGGTTTAGGCAATTCAACGTTTCCTATACGCATAAACAATCGTCCGGAAATCGTGGTCATCACCTTTAATTAAATCAGTTACAATAAGCTTTAAGGAACGATCTAGTCAATATCTAAAAACCAGAGGAGAGATTTGAATGGAAAAATTAGGATTAGGGACAATCGGAACGAGCGGGATCACCGAACAATTTATTGAAGCTGCACAGTTGAGTGACGCGTATGCTTATCAGGGCGTTTATTCGCGTCATATGGACAAAGCGAGTGACTTCCAAAAAAAATACAATGCCGCAACAGCTTACGATGACTTTGAGGCTTTCTTAAATGACCCGGCCATCGACGTCGTTTACGTTGCTTCACCGAACAGCTTACATTTCAGCCAGGCGAAAGCAGTGATCGAACATAACAAACATGCGATCGTGGAAAAACCGATGGTCGCTTCACTGGAAGAATGGACGGA
The DNA here is from genome assembly GCF_046484155.1 of Alkalibacterium sp. Classification (GTDB taxonomy): domain Bacteria; phylum Bacillota; class Bacilli; order Lactobacillales; family Carnobacteriaceae_A; genus Alkalibacterium. Next base: position 1,828 of record NZ_JAWOBT010000095.1, on the reverse strand, counting down.
ACTGACCGAACTGGCTAAAGCAAAAGGTGTGGTCGTGGTCGAAGCCGCCCGCCATATCTTTGAACCCAACTTTATAAAAATCACGGGTATGATCAAAGAGTTTGAAGGGATATCCGGCGCAACCTTAACTTACAGCAAATACTCCTCGCGTTACGATAACGTCTTGGCTGGAGAAGAGCCACCGATCTTTTCACCTAAATTTGCCGGGGGTGCAGCCAACGACTTAGGGATCTACACGGTCTATGCTGCCCTGCGCTGGTTTGGCAAGCCTGAATCTGTTCACGCTTTTTCTCATGCCATCCGCACAGGCGTTGATGGAGCAGGCACGGCGATCCTTCGTTATGAAGACTTCGATGTCACGTTGCATTACGGGAAGATCGTGACGTCAACTGTCCCATCAGAAGTCTACAGTCTGGATCAGACGCTCGTTCTAGATGCCATCACAGGACTAGAAGAGGCTGAATTAGTGGATGCTAAAACGCGTGAACGTCAAACGGTCGAACTCGATAAATCGGCAGACAATCCGCTCGTATGGGAAGCCAAAGCGTTTGCCGAAGTCATGCAAGCTCCTGATCAGAAAGAGAATAAAGAAGCCCTAAATGAGTGGTTGACGCTCTCATACAATGTCCACCATGTCCTGGACCAAATCAGAAGCCAAGCCTAATGTCGATTTATTATAGCCCAGTCGCGCCTCGCTAGACACCAAAAGGCGAGAGGTGTATGATTAGTTCAAAGAAAGCCTCTAATACGGGGCTTGAAAGAGCAGAGCAGAAATTATTCTTAGGGGTGGTATAAGTGGCAACGAAAAATATTATGCTTGTTTGCGCAGCGGGAATGAGCACCAGTATCTTAGTAACCAATATGCAGGAAGTCGCTAAAGAGAAAAACATTGATGCGCACATTTTTGCCGTTTCAGGAAGTGAAGTAGACGAAAAACTGAAAACCAGACCTGTCGATGTCATGCTGCTTGGTCCACAGGTACGCTACATGAGACCTGAGTTCGAAGAGTTAGCTAAGAAAAATGACATTGCGGTCGAAGTCATCAATATGCGTGATTACGGGACCATGAACGGGGAAAATGTCTTGAATGCTGCACTAGATCTCGTCCAATAAGAGGAGATCGTTTGAGGGGGATGAACCATGTCTAGGGACCAAATGATGGAGATTGTCATGACTTTGATCACATACGGCGGTGATGCACGAAGCAGCGCGATGGAAGCCATCCATGCAGCCAAAGAAGACAAGTTTGACTTAGCAGCAGAAAAAATCCGAGACGCTGATGCGGCAATCAAAAAAGCCCATAAAGTGCAAACCGATTTACTGGCGCAGGAAGCTTCGGGTGAAACGGTTGAAATAAATCTTTTACTGGTGCACGCCCAAGATCATTTGATGAACGCCATGACTTACCGTGACTTGGCAGATGAAATGATCGATTTATATAGACGCGTCTAACTTGATAACTTGGATTCTTGATGGAAGCCATTCACTGCACCTAGTGAATGCTTCAGTCGAGGGTTCAGGTTCTTTTTTTTTTTGAAAAGTGCAGACTCGCGAGGAATGAGTCGGCGAGCTGGTCATCTCGCATATGAAATGACAGACTCAGGATTTATCTCGGAGTGAGCTGGTCATTCCGACCGCGAAATGACAGACTCAGGATTTATCTTGGAGTGAGCTGGTCATTCCGACCGACAAATGACAGACTCGGAATTTATTTTGAAGTGAGCTGGTCATTCCGACCGCCAAATGACAGACTCGGGATTTATTTTGAAGTGAGCTGGTCATTCCGACCGACAAATGACAGACTCGGAATTTATCTTGGAGTGAGCTG
>NZ_JAWOBT010000047.1:0-78617 GCF_046484155.1 Alkalibacterium sp. | reverse complement strand
AATAAAGCTTCGCTGTACTTGATCGTTTCAATCACACCCGGATATTCCTCTTTATACCGGTATAAGCGTTGACTAGTTAATTCAGTGAGTAGCGCGCTATCCACTATTTTTTCTGTTTCATCCGCTAAATGCTCGATGTCCTCATCACACAACGTATGAAGCTTCGTTACTTCTTTGAAATCTAATTTCGGTCTTGCTAACTCTACCGAAAGCTGTTCTAAATGATCAGTAGTGTAAAAAAATATGTCTAAATAATCATCAGGAAGTCCTGGAAGATGTTTTGCTTGTATATATCTTTTCATTTCTCTTAAAGACTTCTCCATGTCCTCAAGATCATTTTTGATTTCTTTTTCTTTGTCTCTATAAGAATATAAACTTTCCGATAAAGAATTATAGGATTTCGACAAAATCTCAAATTGATCAAAGGCTTGATTTAATAACGTTTCTGCATCTGAGTAAGCTATTTCATTTTTTTCAACTTGAGCTGAAACGTCGGAGACAATTTGTTTTTCTTTTTTCATGATCTTATTCAGTTCCAAATATGTTTCATGCTCTTCTTGATAAAGATGATAACTTTGGCCTATGCGGTCAAGTTCCAAACTCAGCTCTTTGCTTTGATTAGTAACATAATACATGATTTTCGGCAATTTTCTAGAGAGCTTTTCAGTAGCATATTTGGCATTAATTTCTTTTTCCATTGTAGTGTATGATTCATCAATTAAATGTTCAACAACTTCTTGTTCAGCTTCAATGGCTTTAAGTTTAAGCTTGGATAATAATTTCTTTAAATGAGTGATTTTTTCAGCAAGAAGAGCGATTCGTTCTTCCATGTCAACAGATTCAGGGAAATTATACTCTTGAATAATTAATTTATTATAACCTTCTTCAATCTCTTCAAGTTGTTTCCCATAATCATTTTCTATTTTGTCATTGAGTTCAGGGATTGAAATTATCATTGTTTCCATTTCAGTTAAGCGTGATTCTAACTGACTCACAACCTTTTTGGCTTCTTCATGATCTCCTGAAGCGGTCAAGTCCGAAAATGAAGTGAATAAGTTTTCCATCACTCCCAGCTTTTCTTCAAGGCTATTAATAGATTCGCCAAACGTAAAGCTCTTGGCTAATAATTCTTTTCTAACTTTATGATAACGTTTCTTGATCGATTCTATTTTTCTCAGGTTAGCTTGTTCTCTCTGTAAAAGCTCATCTAAATTTTGAGATGTTTTTGCTAAGCTATCTTCAGTCTCTTTTATTAATTCAACTGCTTTTTTTTCGTTTTTAGTCGATTGATTAAAGCGATAACGGTCAGTGGATTGTTCAGCTTCAAACAAATGAGACTCAATTGTTTGAAGCTGCTTTCCTTCAATGTTATCAATATCCGTTATCACAGCGTTCGCTACTTCTTTCGATTGACCCGTAATCATCATTTTATCCAAAGTAAGGATCTTACCCTTTGGAATTTTATCATAGAGTTGTTTTTTTTGACTATCCAGCTCATCAATTCTTTCAAAATGTTTCCTTTTCATATAGTATGTACTGCTATAAATTAATACAGCAAGTAGTACAAGACTTAATGTAACGATCAATTCTACTGTCATGCTTTCGCCTCCAACAATTCTTTGCCTTTTATGGCTTAGTCTCTCTTTTGTATAGTATATCAAACTTATGTAAATTATGTTATACTAGCAAGCAAATTAAATAAATTTAAATACAGAAAGGATCAACTTATGTCACGTGCAATAAAATTCATGTTAAATAAACAACTAGATGCCATTATAAAAGAGGAAAAAAATACTATAGCTAATTTAAGCAATGCTTCTGCTTTGTTGTTTGATCAGCTTCCCAGTATTAATTGGGCCGGCTTTTATTTATGGGATCCAGAAGATGATGAATTAGTTTTAGGACCCTTCCAAGGTAAAGTTGCTTGCATTAGAATCAAACATGGTGAAGGGGTCTGCGGGACCGCTCTTAAAGAGCAACGGTCACTAATTGTGGATGATATTAATCTCTTCCCCGGTCATATTGCCTGTGATGCTGAAAGCCAGTCAGAAATAGTCGTTCCTATAACAAAAAACGGCAAACAAATCGGTGTTCTAGATATTGACGCACCTATAAAGAACAGATTCTCAGAAGAAGACCGCTCTATGCTAGAAGAATTTGTAGCTGTTTTATTGCAGTATATAAATTTTTAAACACTCTGCACATCTGTAAAAAATAGTTTATTAATGATACTTTACTTTTCCACAATCCAGGTTTTTCTTTGATAACCGAGTAGTGAATTAAATAATCATAAAAAAAAGGCTGGGACAGTGTCCCAGCCTTTTTGCAGATTTTATTATCTGTTGTAGTACTCAACGATAAATGCTTCTTCAATTTCAGCAGCCATTTCTTCACGTAATGGTAAACGTGTAAGTGTTCCTTCTAATTTTTCATCATCAAATGATACAAAATCAGGACGGCCAAAGATTGATTCGACAGATTCTTTGATTATTTTCATATCTCTAGATTTTTCTCTTATACCAACAACATCATTAACTGATACGCGGAATGACGGGATATCAACGCGTTTACCATTAACAGTGACGTGTCCGTGGTTTACTATTTGACGTGCTTGACGACGTGTTGTTGCCAAACCAAGTCTATAAATAACATTGTCTAAACGTTGTTCTAGTAAGATCATGAAGTTAACACCCTGTTTACCTTCACGGATTTTTCCTGCTTCAGTGAACAAGTTAAAGAACTGACGTTCATTTAATCCATACATAAAACGTAATTTTTGTTTCTCTTTTAATTGCATACCATATTCTGATAATTTAATACGTCCTGTAGGTCCGTGTTGACCTGGTGCGTAAGGGCGACGTGCTAGCTCTTTACCAGTACCTGTTAAAGAGATGCCTAAACGTCTTGATTTTTTCCATGATGGTCCAGTATATCTTGACATTATAAAATTCCTCCATTGTTAAATAAGTTTATGGAGTAAAATAACGTATGAAAGCTCAGTAATACGTGCAGTTTCTTTTCAATCTTCACCTTTGCAGCCGCTGGTTACACAATTGCGCTCATATAATTCATGGCAAGAAACTGTTGACGCGGTTACCGCTTTCCGCTGCGATATTTTACACAAATTCAATTATAGCTTTTTTTCGGTTCAAAGTCAATTATTCTTTTAATCTAAAGCATCGAAGAAAAATAAAAACTAATGGTTGATACGACTCCACCTAAAGTTGTACCCCAAATTAAATCGATAACGGTAATCTTTAATGGCCAATTTTCAAGAGTGGCCAAATTGGTTAAATCGTAGGTTGCGTAGGTAATAAAACCAAAGAACATCCCTCTTAACAGTGCCTCAACGATACTTTCTGACAATAAAGCAGGTTGAATAACAAAGAATACTAAACCGAGAATGAATATCAAATAAAATATAAAGGCCGCTAACCAATTGGGACGATCCTTCATAATGAAACCAATTTGATCTCTATATAATTTGTTGGCAATAAGACCTAACCAAACCATATCGACCAAGAAAAATACAGCAAGCGTGATCATGTAAATAATAAAATATCTCACTAGATAACCTCCTATTTTTTCGGTAATTTAGCAATAAAAATGCTGTTTTTTTCAAAATCATGCTCTTATTCAGTAATATATGCGACTGCAACGGCGCCAATACCTGCACCTACTGCAATAACACCAGAACTCTTCGTGATATATTCTGGTTCTTTATTTAATGCGTCTTTAAGGGAATCAGCAAAGTCTTTTCCTAACAGAGGATCATCTACATAGGTAACAGCATAGTGTTTGATGCCTTTTGTTTCATTGATATGTTTCATGTGTTTCAATATTTTTTTAAGCGCTCTCTCGGGCTGGAAAGCAATTTTAAAGATCCCACCTTCACCATTCTCATCCAAGGTGATTATCGGTTTCAATCCTACTTTCTTAGCAATCCCACCTGCGCGTACGCTAAGTCTTCCGGAAGCAATCATATTATCTAGGGTATTGATTTTAACCAATATTTTAGACTTTCCAATCGATTTTTCTGCATCTGATAAAATCTCATCAACAGATTTATTAGCCTTTAAGTTTTCAATTGCTTGCCATACGATTAGCCCTTCCGCAACAGAGTTTTGTTTTGTGTCTATAATGTGAATCGCCTGCTTGTTCTCATTGAACTTTTCAGCAGCTTTTGAAAAAACGTTATAGGTTCCGCTTAATGCTTGTGCAACGGAAAAGACCACAACATTCTCATAATAAGACAATAAATAATGATAAGCATTTTCGATACTCTTAATCGTTGGTTGTGATGAAGTTGGGTGGCTCTTCTTTGATTTAGCTAAGTCAAAGAGTCTTTCGTTACTTACGGTAAGTTTATCTAAATAAGATTCGTCCCCAACCAATAACGATATGTTAACCACATGAACTTGGCCGTCATCGATCAGTTCTTGTGGCAAGTCAGCAATCGAATCAGTCATAATAACAGTCTTATATTTTCTGTTGTGGATCCGGTCATACTGCTGAACCATATCATCGACCTTCTGTTCAACGATACTTCCATGATCAGAAAGGCGTTTAAACATCTCGGCTGGATCATTCGTATGAATGTGTAATCTAGTTTTTGTTTTACCTTTAACTTGAACAATAGAATCGCCAATATCAGATAAGAGACTTTTTAAATCAGCCACGTCTGATTTCTTTTCAATTAAAGCTTCAGTACAATAGCGATAGTTAAAAGCATCGTTATCATGATGTTGAATCGCCGGAATGATTTCTTCCACTTCTGTAATATCTTTTGAAATCAAATGTCCGTGTATGCCATCCAAAAACCCTTTAATAAAGTAGGCAAAGCCTTTAGCCCCTGAATCGACAACAGACGATTGCTTAAGAACTTTTAACTGATCGGTTGTGTTTTCAACTGCGATCTCTACGTTCTTAAACGCTGTTTCAAGCAGTGTATCAAAGGTTTCATGGTGACTTAGTTCTTTACTTAAAGCATCATGAAACACAGTCATAGTTGTTAATATAGTACCTTCAACAGGTTTTTCTATTGCCTGATATGCATATTCCATCCCATTTTTACTTGCTGAAACAAAGTCTTCTTTTGTGATGACTGTTTCCGCAGTTATTCCCTCGCTGAATCCCTGAAAGTACTGGGCAAAGATTAACCCAGAATTCCCTCGTGCGCCAATAATTGCTGAATCTGCAATAGACTCCAAGGTTGTCTTGGTATTTTCTTTTAATTCTGAATGGTGAACGATGCTATACATAGTAGAGAAAAGATTACTTCCAGTATCACCATCTGCTACCGGGAAGACATTGATTTTATTTAAAAATAACCGGTTGTTCATAACCTCTTTTGCCCCGTTGATTAAGCTGACATATAGTTCGTCGTGTGTAATTGTGTCCATAATTGCCTCCCATCTTTTTCTCGTAGTCGGATCAGTCAATTAAACCCAAAAAACGTCACCGTTATTTGGGTTTAATGAGCTCATCCAATAATTTGAAAAACTGCTTTTTTTTGTTCTTTTGCTTCGACTAACTAGCACTACTAGGAACTAGATAGCGTTATTAATATTTGACGATTATGACACAATATTCCACTTAATTTAGTGTACATATCTATAACAAATTATACAATAAAATCTATACACCTGTCATTAATACTGACTCATTTATCAACCCCTGAAGAAATAAATCAGTTTCATCTCTTTCTACAAAGCTATAATAAAATTTGTAGTCAAATTAGGGTTCTATAGTTTGAAAATTTTCCAGGAATATTGTTCATTAAATTTGAAACAGAAGAAATAAACTTTAGTCAGTTTTGTTGAAATCCGTTTGTTTAAGTAGCAGTCTGGTCTAAATGATCCACTATTTTTTCATTTAGTCCATGCTGCGAAGTGACAAAATCATGCTATTAACCATAAAAGTATAACAAAAAAGAAGTGGATACGGCTATAAATTTTTTCAAAAATATAAAAAAACTCAAACTCTCTTAAATTCAATTGAAAAAATGATAAAGTGATTCGATTCGAAACATCGGAAAAAGAAAATAGATACCATAAAAAAAGGAAGAGAGCTACGTGGCTCTCTTCCTTTAAGAATCTGTTGTTAGACCTTTTCTTAATAAAAAGTCAAGGGTTAGATTTTAATATGGTCTAAACTTTAAAATCTTAATAAAGCGGCAATACCTGTATTTGATGGCATACTCGCTTTGTCTAACACATAAACATTTCCCTTAGTTTTCAGTACATTCTGAACTAACTGATTGACATAAATTTTTGTTTCTAGACCTTCTTGATATTGACCATTTTCATCGATGGTCCCATTGACTTGATAGTGATCCTCAAGTAGCAATGTATCGATTTTCCCTTGAATACTTGCCATGGCTAAGTCGTTGTATTGTGCCCCTAATTTAAATTCAGGTGTTGTTTCTTCAAATTTTTCAACGAGTTTCTCATAACGTCGATTAATTATTTTATCGACAACTTCACTTGTTTTTGCCTGAATATCATTAGCTAATAACTGGGCTGAAGAGGCTTCTACTCGTGTTTCATCAAGATATGCATTTTTTGAAATCCTTTTGAAATCGGCAATGTTTTCAGGTAGCGCGAACAACACTAAAGGTAATCCAGTCGGTTTAGAAAAATGTTCATTCACATATTTATCTATCACTCTGAAGTAATTGATCTGATCAATTTCAACTTCATTACTTTTCTCATTGTGGCCATGGAACATACCTGTGCCGGGTCCGCCAGCATAATCCGCTACGTTTAACGCCCCACCGGTCAGTTCCTCTCCTAATGCTTTCGTCAATGTAATCGGTGCGTCTTCAGGTAGGTCTATTTTTTGAATTCTATTTTCACGTCCATTATATAGACTGAATTTATCATGGTTCAGACAAAGCAGATGATAATAACTAGTATACTGGAAATTAGCAATTAGAGGTAAAATGTATGCTTGCTCAGAAACGACTGTCCCTGTATAAACAGGTAGACTCAATCTATAAAAATATACCTCATCAGGTGTAATATAGAAGACAATACTTTCTGTAACTTTTCTCCAAAAATCGGTATTATCCTTAAGTCCGTTAACTTTTTCAAGTAACGAATTACAATACTTTTCATCAAATTTTTCGCATAATTTCTCTTTAGCTTGTTTTAATAAATTTTGAAATTGAATCTGATTAGCGTCTATATCAAAAGAGTTTGATTCAGAATTAAGAGATAACGAGACTACGACCTCGTTTTTTTGTAAAAGTTCATCGGTTGGAAACGCAAACAGTTCTATCATGTGCTTCACCTTCCATTCATTATTTTCTTCTGGACTAACTAAGCTACTTGCTAGTTAGAGAAGAGTTCTATAGTTATATCATATCTAAACATGCGGAAAATGTCTAAAGATATGCTATATAGAATAGACTAACATCCGGTATAATAAAGCTGTTTCAACAAAATTTTCATCAAGCGTTATCAATGATTTTTATTATTTTCGCCGGGACACCACCGATAACAACGTCATCCGAAAATGATTTTGTTACCACTGAACCAGCAGCAATGACAACATTGTCTCCCAAGGTTACTCCGCCTATTATCGTTGCATTTGTTCCAATCCAGCAATTGTCTCCAATAGTAATAGGTCTTCCAAATTCATAACCAGAATTACGTTCTGTCGCTTTCAGGGGGTGTTCAGGCGTAACCAGGCTAACTCCTGGACCCAGCATCGCATTTTTCCCAATAGTTATTGGACATACATCTAAAAAGACACAATTAAAGTTCGCATAAAAATCTTCTCCGACGTGGATGTTATACCCATAGTCTAATCTGAAGGTCGGTTCTACCGTAATATCCTTTCCTGTACTTCCAAATAATTCTTTAATGATTTTTTTTCTTTCCTGATCTGTCTCCACCCGATTAAACTCTTGTGCTTTTGAATGAGCTGACGCTCTTTCTTTTACTAACTCCATATCAGAAGCCTTATACATTTCCCCAGCAATCATTTTGTCTTTTTCGCTTATCATTTCATCTCTTCCTTCTGATACAAATCCAGCAGTTCTTTATACATAGGTAATAAACCATTCAAAGTATCTTCGAAAAATTCTTTTTGTTTAGAATCGTCATTTAATTCATCGCTTGAAGGGATTAAAACTCGCCCCACCATAAACTCTCCTTTTTTCACATTAATCAATCGTTTTAATGTTTTTTCTACTGTATCTTCTTCGGCTGATTGAATATCGGGTTTCGTGTGATCTCCTGAAACAAAATAATCATCGTTTAGATTGTCCCATAATGATCGACGCTTTAAAAGATATTCTCCCATAGTTATTTCATGTTTTGGATTATCGATCAGAGATAAAAACATAAAAATATGTTTTTCATTAATGCCGATTTGAATATGGGGATATTTCTTATATCCTCGCTTGTTGCCGCCAATTGCGCTCCACGTCGACTCTGGCGCATTTGTTGTTCGTCTTCGGTGTTGGGCAATGTGAAAAGATCCTTCAAATTCAGTGTAGGCATTCACATCTGCTATGTAAGCATCCCCTATATGTTGAAAAACAGGTTGAATCTGCTCTCTAATGGCACTCATTCGTTCATCGAGTCCGTCGATATTAAATATATCGAAATCAGAATTCCTGAAATATCCTTTCATTTTATTTCCTCCTTAGGGTCTCTAGTTATTGCCTCAGACTTCTAGATAGCTCGTTCACCTATCTAAAAGCCTGAGGCAATCGTTCCATCTACTTTATTCTTATTTACAGTAAAGAAATAAACTGTATGACCGTATCGGCTGATTTTTTTCCAACTTTTTCTATAAATTCATCGAATGATACTGAAGCTTCTTCGTCTGCCACATCTGATACAGCTCTAATGACAACAAAAGGAATATCGAACTGGTAGCACGTCTGTGCGACTGCGGCTCCTTCCATTTCTGTTACTAGGACATCTTTGAAATGTTCACGTATTTCGCTGATTTTTTCTTTGTCACTGATAAAGGAATCCCCCGTTACGATCAGCCCTTGTTTGATGTCCCAATTTTTATTTACTGCTGCTTTTTTAAATAGATCGATTAAATGTGGATCTGATTGATACGTGCTGGGCATTTGCGGTATTTGGCCATAATCGTAGCCAAATACTCGTGCATCTGCATCGTTATAGGATAACTCCGATGAGATAACGAGGTCTTCCACGGTTAAGTCGTCGCCGATTCCACCTGCTGACCCAGTATTTATGACCGCTTCTACTTTATACGTATCAATAAGCAGTGTTGTCGCAATTGAAGCATTGACTTTACCGATACCTGATTGTACCAGGACAACTTCAGTCCCATGAATGGTTCCTTCATAAAAATGTTGATTCGCTTTTACTGATTTTTTTAATCCTTGTAATTGAGCAACAATCTCTCTAGCCTCTTGCTCCATCGCAGCTATAATACCTATTTTCATATTTATCCTTCCTAAACGCTTTTTATATAAAGAAAACAAAAGACAATACAATTAATAATAATAATGCAACAATTATAATAGCGAGAGTCAAACGTTTTTCAATTAACCGATATTTATCCATTTCATTTGATCTTTTTTTTGTTGTTCTTCCTACCTTGTTTAATTTTCGTTCTGTTTTCTTGGTTTCTTTAGTTAATAGTTTTTCTTCTTGTCCTTTTAATTTTTCTTCTTCTTTTTTCTTTATTCTAGATGACATATTTATTCTCCTAGCTTCATCTCTAATTTTTTCATTTTCCAGTAAAATAACGCAAAGACTGTCTTCGAGTCTCTCAACAAGCCCTGTTCGTATAAATCCCATGCTTCATCATACGTTGCTATGATAACTTCCACGGTCTCATCATCATCCTGTGTTAAAGAATCATCCACAATATACAAATCCGTTGCTTCATAAATCTCTAAAAATTCATCCGTAAAACCTGGTGTACTATAAAAAGAGGTCACAAATTTCCAGGATTTTGCATTGTAATCTGTTTCTTCTTCTAATTCTCTTTTTGCTGTATGCAAACCATCAAGATCCGAAGCGTCTTTTAATCCTGCCGGTATTTCAATACTCACTTGATCAATAGCTTTACGATATTGCTTGACCAGAACTATTTCACCCGATTGTGTAAAAGGTATGACGGCTGATGCGCCTGCGTGTCTCACGATTTCTCTTTGAGACATTTCTCCGTTAGGTAATTTCACTTCTTCTACAATATATTCGGTTACATTTCCCTTGTAAATGGATGTGCTTTTAATTGTCTCCTCGTAAAAATTCATGCCTTCATCTCCTAAGTGGTTATTATTTTTATCATACCCTATTTATGGAAGTATTTCATCTCACTCAGTACACTTCTTATAAATCCATCTAAGGTCTTATATAAATTTCTTCTGATTTTGTGATATTATTAGGGTAGAAGAAACTTATCAATTCATCAGAATGGAGGATCAATATGAAACAATCAAATACACGTTTAAATATCACCTATGCACTGACTTTATTCGCCATTATGTTCATCTTTCTGTTAATGGTCGGATTTGAAATAAACATCTTTATATCCTTATTAGTAAGCATCGGAATAGGTGTCTTTATGCTCAATCTATTGACAAAAAACGCTAGTGGATACTCAAAAGAAAAATTACCTCGTCTTTCCAAAGAAAAAGAAGAGTTCTATTCTTCCAAAGGATTATCCAAAGAAGATATAGATTATTTTAGACGAACAATGTTTCAAGCTCAGCAACAAATCGTTTCTATAGAGCAGCACATGCAAAAGTCTGGTAAACTCAGAGCAATAGAACACCGTAACAACACAGTCGCCTTATCCAAAGAATTATTTAAAGATATCACTCATGAACCAAATAGACTACATGACGTTGATAAATTTTTATATGTTCATTTACCATCACTAGCTGACCTTTCTGAGAAGTATCTAGAAATTGAAGGACATAAAGCCAAAAGTAAAACAACTTATGATATTTTAGAAAAAGCAGCACTTACCATTGATAAAATGTGCGAGCAGATCGCTGAAGATTATGTAAAATTTAAAGCAGATGACATTCAAGACATGTCCGTCGAAGTTGAATTAGCTAAACGTACACTTAATCATAAGCAATCAGACACACAGGATTTCGATAGTTCCATTTAGACAATTAAACTCGAATCCAATATAAAAATTATACGAGAGGTGTAACCTATGCCAAATAATCACGAAAATTCGTTTGATACCCATAAATCAGCAGACATTGATGATTTACTCACAAACCCATTTGGTTCAGAAAAAACAGATATTGACAAGGTCAAAAAAGCGAGTCGATCGTTGACAAAAAAAACTGAAGTAAAAAAAGTGATCGATACACTCAGTGACCAACGCAAGACACAAGCTTACGAACTAGCCAAACAAATAGATGAGTCTAACAGTGATTCCATTTTGGATTATGGCGCTCAGGCTCAACAAAAATTAGGTGAGTTCTCTCATTCTGTTCTCAGCCATGTCCAAAATCAAGAAACCAATCAAATTGGTGAAACGCTCAATGACTTGATGTTTCGATTAAAAGAAGCTGACCCTAATGAATTGAAAGCTGAAGATCAAAATTTTTTTCAAAAGATGTTCAGAAAAATCAATCGGTCTATTTATGAAACGACAGCTAAGTACCAAAAAATAGGTGCCCAAGTAGATAAAATAGCTGTTAAATTAGATAAAGAACGTGAACTTTTATTAAATGATAATGAAATGCTTGAAGAATTATACGATAAAAATTATGACTATTTTGAAGCTTTAAATGTTTATATTGCTGCGGGAGAAGTCAAGATAGAAGAATTACAAAGTAAAACCATCCCTAAAGCGATTGAACATGCTGAATCGAGTGAAAATCAGATGGAAGTCCAAAAAGTCAATGACTTGAATCAATTTTTGAATCGACTTGATAAGCGTGTGTATGATTTAAAAACAGCTCGTCAAATGACTATCCAGCAGGCACCACAGATTCGTCTCATTCAGAATACGAATCAGGCTTTATCAGAAAAAATCCAAACTTCTATTAACACAGCTATTCCTTTGTGGAAAAATCAGATCGTAGTTGCATTGACACTGCTTCGCCAAAAAGAAGCCGTAACTGCTCAAAGACAAGTATCGGAAACTACTAATGAATTGCTGAAAAAAAATTCCGAAATGCTGAAAATTTCTTCTATCGAAACAGCAAAAGAAAACGAACGAAGCATCATCGATATAGACACACTTGAAAAAACACAGTCAGATTTAATGGAGACTTTAGAAGAAACGTTAAATATTCAAAGAGAAGGACGATCTAAACGCAAAGAAGCTGAAGTACAACTCACTCAGTTAGAGAATCGTTTAAGAGACCAATTACTAAAATTAACCGAACCCGATGATACGACTGAATAAATTTATTTAGTTCTCGAGTCAAAAAATTTGAATAAAATGTGACGGTTTCATATACTGTGTAAGCAAGATCATAATTCAGATAGAGGAGAGATACGTATGGTAGGATTTATTTGGTCACTTATTATTGGAGGAATCATTGGTGCAATCGGTCAAGCTATCGTTGGTACAAATGTTCCCGGTGGTATTATTGGTAATATCATAATTGGATTCATTGGCGCTTGGGCTGGCCACGCATTATTCCAAATGGGGCCACAATTAGCTGATTTTTATATTATACCAGCTATTGTCGGTGCTATTTTAATCGTTTTCTTATACGACTTGATTGCAAGCCGTCTATAAAATTAAATTCAATAAATAAAATAAAAAAAGACTTCCTTTAAAAGGAAGTCTTTTTTCTGTTTTATATTTTTCTTACGTTTGCAGCTTGCGGTCCTCTTTCGCCTTCTACGATATCAAATTCAATTTCTTCACCATCGTCAAGTGACTTATATCCTTCGCTATCTATTGCGCTGAAGTGAACGAATACGTCTTCATGTCCTTCAACCTCAACAAATCCGAAACCTTTTTCTGCGTTAAACCATTTTACTTTCCCTTGAACCATTGTGCATCCTCCTAAAAATGTATTGCAACAGACATCAAACATGATACATGATTACTGTGTCAATCTTTTCAATCTCCATTACACTTAAATTATACATAAGAAACCGTTTTATTTCAACATAATGATTCATAAAAAAAGAACTTCTCTAATAAAAACCATAGAGAAGTCCTTTTTATATATATATTAATCCTGAATCAATACTTCTGGATAATGCTCTTCACAGATATCATGACAACGTCGGCATAAGAATTCATCTTCAGATAACTGAATACTATCCTCAGTTGTAATACGGCATCGTGTACACACATCCCCTTGCATTCTTTCAACTAAAATGGATACATTCTCGAAATCTAATATTCTGTCGTCTTCTGGTTTTTCTTCCAAATCTTTCACATCGATCTCTGAAGCAATCAATATTTGTCTAATATCACTGTTCAAACTATTTAATAGCTCTCTCACTGACTCGGAAACAAACAAGGTTGTTTTTGCTTCAAAGTCTTTACCAATGACTTTATTTTCTCTGGCTACTTCATTAGCTTTCAGCACTTTATC
Source organism: Alkalibacterium sp. (assembly GCF_046484155.1). Classification (GTDB taxonomy): domain Bacteria; phylum Bacillota; class Bacilli; order Lactobacillales; family Carnobacteriaceae_A; genus Alkalibacterium. The sequence continues at coordinate 65,086 of NZ_JAWOBT010000047.1, read as the reverse complement.
ACGTAAAGACATGAATGCTTTCCACTGGTTTAATATCTCATCTGAATTACTATAGTCTTTCACTTCAGGGAATTCGGCTAACTGAACAAACTGTTCTTCTTCTTCTAAATAACTCCAAATTTCTTCAGCAGTATGAGGTAAGATTGGTGTGAGCATCTTAGTCAAGTCTCTAACGATGTGGTAAAAGACTGTCTGCATCGCACGTCTGTCGTATGCATCCGGAGCATCGATATAAAGAATATCTTTCGCAAAGTTAGCATAAAAGTTCGATACATCTAGCGTACAGAAATGATTGATTTCTTTAAAGATATCAGGGAAATTATAACGTTCATAACCGTCAACGACATGCTCGACTGTTTGATTCAATTTATTCATCATGTATTGATCAACTGGTCTTAAGTCGGCATAAGCAATGCCATCCTTTTTGAAATCGAAATCTTCTGTATTTTGAATCAAGAAACGAATGGTATTTCTTATTTTGCGATATACTTCTGATACCTGTTTTAAGATATCCATACTTACTCTAACATCAGCTTGGGTATCAACACTAGAAACCCATAAACGAATCAAGTCTGCACCCATTTGTTTGATAACTTTATTGGGATCGATGACATTCCCAATCGATTTACTCATCTTCTTACCTGCCCCATCTAAAACCATTCCTTGTGACAAAACAGCTTTATAAGGTGAAACACCATTTATGGCTACCGACGTTGTTATACTGGAGTTGAACCACCCACGGTACTGATCAGATCCTTCTAAATACAAATCAGCTGGGAATGTAAGGTTTTCTCTTTGACGAAGAACGGCATGATGTGAAGATCCTGAATCAAACCATACATCCATAATATCCGTTTCTTTTGTAAATATACCATTAGGGCTAGAAGGATGTTCGAAGCCTTCTGGTAATAAGTCTTTTGCTTCTCTCTCAAACCATACATTTGAACCATGTTCAGCAAATAATTCAGCTGCATGTTCAGTTGTTTCTGGGGTAATAATTGACTCTCCATTTTCACCATAAAATATAGGTAGAGGTACACCCCATGCACGTTGTCTCGAAATGACCCAATCTCCACGGTCACGCACCATGTTATATATACGTTGCATTCCCCATGGTTGTATCCAGTCTACTTTTTCAACAGCCTCTAAAATATCTTGTCTAAAATCATCTATAGAAGCAAACCATTGTGGTGTCGCTCTAAATATGACAGGTTTTTTTGTTCGCCAGTCATGCGGATAACTATGTGTAAAGAATTCAAGTTTTAATAAAGCATCCTTCTCTTCTAACCATCCGGTGATTATTTTGTTTGCTTTATCGTAAAATACACCTTCTAATCCAGGTGCTTCGTCAGTAAAGCAACCTCTACCATCAACTGGTGATATGATGGGCAATTTATATTTTTGACACACAATATAGTCATCTTCACCATGACCAGGAGCGGTATGAACCAAACCAGTACCATCTTCCAATGTAACATGGTCCCCGATAATGAGCAGAGATTCTCTATCGTAAAATGGGTGTTGTGCTGTAACACCTTCTAAATCTTTACCTGGAATTTCTTTGATCAATTTGACCTCGTTCCACTCCAAGGTTTCAGCGACTTCATCAGCCATTTCAGATGCCACGACAAATTTTCTGCCATCTGCTTCGTATACGCCATAATTTGCATCAGGTTTAACTGCGATAGCCAGATTAGCCGGTAGTGTCCATGGAGTAGTTGTCCAAATAACAAATGAGGTATCCGTATCAAGTAAAGATTTACCGTCTTTCACGTTAAATGCAACATAAATATTAGCAGAACGGACATCATGGTATTCAATCTCAGCTTCAGCCAACGCGGATTCACTTGATGGTGACCAGTAGATCGGTTTCAAGCCTCTATAAATATAACCTTTTTCTGCCATTTTTCCGAAAACACGAATTTGTTCTGCTTCATAATCTTTGGTTAAAGTAACATAAGGATTATCCCATTCCCCAGCAACACCCAGTCGTTTAAAATCTTCGCGCTGCTTGTTAACTTGTTTCCAGGCATAGTCTTCACATAATTTCCTGAATTCTGCAACAGACATTGATTTTCTATCCACACCTGTATTCGTGAGTGCTTGTTCAATCGGAAGACCATGCGTGTCCCACCCTGGTACATATGGTGAACGAAAACCTGACATAGATTTATACCTTACGATAATGTCTTTTGATATCTTATTCAAAGCATGACCGATATGAATATTCCCGTTTGCATAAGGAGGTCCGTCGTGCAGAATAAATGCCGACTTATCCTTATTCAGCTCTTGTCGCTGATTATAAACATCTTGTTCGTTCCACTCCTGTTGTCTTTCTGGTTCTTTATTAGGTAAGTTTGCTCGCATAGGAAACTGTGTTTTAAGCAGATTCAGCGTCTCTTTCATTTCCATTTCATCACCCTTAATGTTATTTTTTTTATGCAAAAAAAAAGACTCCATCCGAAAGGACGAAATCTTCGTGGTACCACCTTAATTTGAAAAGTAACATTACTTTTCCTCGATCCTTTAACGCAGGAAACGCGAATAATTACTCTTTTCATTATCCGATGACTTGAAGGATCAATTTCAGTTTCTACTTGTCAATTTCTCAGCACTCATTGACTCTCTGTGAAGTTTTCACCAAAAAGGTGTTTCAAGCTTTTTTTGATTATTTAATTTATGGAAGCTCAATAGCTGGCGTCATGCCCTCTTCATACTCATCATCAGTACTGTTATCTATTGGTAAAGATGATACTTTAGTGGTCTCTGCTACTCCCGAACGTTCTTCACTGTCTTTTTGATCCAATTCTTTTTTCACTTCTTTGATTGTCTCTATTTCAGGTTGTTCGGAGAAGGGGGGTTGTAATATATCATCCCACTCTTCTTTTTTCACTAATTCCAATTGAGATTCTATCATTAATTGGAGTCTTTGTCTAAATATTCTGCTCTGTTTTCTTAGTTCTTCTGTTTCCAATTCGATTTTACGTGCCTTAGTCACCGCATCTTTTAATAATTCATCCGCATTATTTTCAGCTTCGTGTTTTAAATTTGAAGCTTCAGTGCCTGCTTCTTTAGCAATCATTTCTGCTTCTTTTTCTGCATTAAGTTTCAATCTGTCAGCTGCTTCTTGCGCAACTAAAATAGATTTATTTAATGAATCATGCATCTGATCATAGTTAGCCAATTTTTCTTCAGCTAAAACTAATTTCTTTTCCATTTCTTTTTTCTGCTTCAAAAGCATTTCGTAATCTTTAATGATTTGATCCAGATAGTCATTGACTTGATCCTGATCATATCCTCTCATTCTAACAGGGAACTCTTTATTATGTATATCCATTGGTGTTAGCGCCATGGAAAAACACCTCCATAATTATTTGATTACTGTCTTAATATAAAAAAGTCCAAATCAGACTCAAGTTTTTATCTATTGCGGTCTAAAAAACCTATCTTGAGTCTGATTTTTTCTTTTTTTGTTTTCCCTTCGATTGCTTCTATCCGAAGTCGACCGTACCCACGAATCGAAAGGACATCATGTATACCTAGTAACATATCCGGTCTCTCGGTTTCATTCCAATTCACTTTTACTTTCTTTGATGAAATGAGTTCTTTAGATTTTTGTCTTGAAATGTGAAAAACTTTAGCCAATATGACATCCAGTCTCAAAGAAGAAACAACTTCATTTCTTTCCTCCCATGTATCCTTAGGAAGAAGAATTTCCGTATATGGGATTTCTTCGATTTGGACGGTTATGTTACCAATTTTGGTTAAAGTTGAAAGGAGAAATTGCATGATCGATACGTCAGCGAAAAATTGCCAACGTTCTCCATCAGTGATAATATCTCCAATCATTTCTCGCTTTACCCCTGCCCCCATAAGTGTTCCCAAAATTTTGCCATGAGATAAGTCAGCAAATTTTTTAGGATAACGTAGCTCGGCGATTTTAATTTCAAAATCCTCTTGTGCAGGTTCAAAATATGAAGGAGAGAGATAAAGGCGTTTTCTCTCAGCCGCCTCATATCCTCCAAAAGCTTCAGCTTTCACTTCATTATGCTGACCTATAATCGTATCCACAATATGTTGTTCCCTTGGGTCCAAGAAAGGAGTCAGATAAGGTGAATATTGTAATTCCACCTTCTGTATCCAATCCAACACGTGATCAATAAATAGTCTTTCATCTTCTCTAAAATGTTGATATAAATTTTCCATTCAGCATCATCCAATTTGTATTAAAAGATTAAATAAAAGTTGAAATACGGCTTGTACACCATACTCGATGAAATTCAATGCGAAAAAAGCAACAATTCCTGCTAAACTTATCATGCCGATAGGTGGAACAAATTTTCTGAATATACCTACGTACGGTTCACAAATCCTTATGAGAATTTGTCCCAGCTTAGATTGGTATCCGCCAGGCATCCAAGATAACAAAAAATAAACAACTAAAGCAATTCTATAAAGATTAATACCTTGCATAATCAAACTATAGATCGCTGATAATATTTGAACTAACATAATTACTTTTGGAGCTCCATTCTAATTAAAAATCAGTATTTTTTAACGCCTGTAATTCTGTACCATCAACTTCGAACGATTGAGGTGTACAGATGAATATTTCTTCTCCTAATCTTTGGATATCACCTTTAATTGCATAGGTCGTCCCCATTAAGAAATCAATCATTTGTTTGGCCTGTTCTTTTTCCATTCTTCTGAAATTCAAAATAACTGACTGATTGTTTAACAACACATCAGCAATAGACTGTACTTCTGAATATAAGCGAGGTTCGACCACTTTTATTCGTGGTTTTTTTAAAGCTTGTTGTTGATTTATAGCAACTACATTTTGACTAGCCGTCTTATTGCTAACCTTTTTATTATTAGGTGAAGCTAAAGGAGCTGTCGTTATCTTATTCTCCTTTTGAGGCGAAGCAACTTCCAGTTCATATTCTAAGTCGTCATCACTATCATTCAGAGAAAAATAATCATTTAATTTATCCTTTAAATTCATTTATACTCTTCCTTTCTGACGATTTATTTACGTCTTCTTCTGAAGAAAGGAGGAGTATCCATTTCTTCAGCATTAGATGAATCCCCAGAAGTATCCTCACGATCAAAGAGGTTTTTTGAAGAGTCAACTTTATTTTCAGCTTTTTCATCTAAATCAGCATTATGTCGATCTCTTAGATTAGGTTCTTTTCGAATATCCCAGTTACCAAAAGGATCTCTTTCTTTATTCACTGACTGAGTTTGATTTGAAGTTTTTTGGGCTACTTGTTTGGCCTGTTTAGCTTGTTTTGATTGAGAACCTCTTTTTTCAGGATCAATACCCGTAGCAATAACAGTAACGACTACCTCGTCTCCCAAATCTTCGTTGATCGACGTCCCAAAGATTATATTGACTTCGTTCGTTGCTGCTCCTGATACAATATCAGAAGCATCTTGTGCTTCAAATAGTGTCAAGTCAGAACCACCAGTAATATTTAACAATACATTTTCGGCTCCATCCAATGATATTTCTAACAACGGAGATGAAATAGCTTTTTTAGTCGCTTCAGCTGTTCTGTTTTCGCCAGAGGCTGTACCGATACCCATCAATGCTGATCCTTGGTTTTCCATTACTGTTTTAACATCAGCAAAGTCCAGGTTGACATAGCCAGGATTTGTAATTAAATCAGAAATACCCTGAACACCTTGTCGCAGCACGTTATCTGCTTCTCTAAAGGCTTCCATCATAGGTGTTTTCTTGTCTACGATTTCAAGTAGACGGTTATTGGAAATCGTTACTAAGGTGTCCACGTGCTCGCGCATAGATGCAATACCTTCTGCCGCAAAACGCCCTTTTTTAGGACCTTCAAATGTAAACGGTCGAGTAATCACACCGACGGTTAAAGCGCCTTGCTCTTTAGCGATCCTTGCTACGATTCCAGCAGCACCAGTTCCTGTTCCGCCACCCATTCCTGCAGTAACGAAGACCATATCAGCACCTTTTAAAGCTTCTGCTAATGCCTCTTCACTTTCCTCGGCAGATTTTCTTCCAACCTCCGGGTTAGCTCCAGCACCCAAACCACGTGTTAATTTAGGCCCAAGTTGAATTTTAGTTTCTGCACTCATCATATCTAACGCTTGTAAATCAGTATTAGCTACAATAAATTCAACGCCTTGTACGCCATCTTCAATCATTCGGTTTACAGCATTTCCACCTGCACCACCGACACCAATCACTTTTATCTTAGCTCCATTTGCAGCAAAAGAATCAAATTCTAAATCCATACTATTTTTCCTCCTGTAGAAATTATAAGTTGTCAATCAAAAAAATGTGTTAAAAAATTCTTGATCTTGTCTATAATAGTCTCATTGTTTTCTGTATTTTCACTCAATTGTTTTTCATTCGTATTTACTGGCTTTGTATCCTGCAGTTTAACCTGTTGGGGTAATGGAGTCTCTCCATTAAACAAAACATAATGATTCATTACTTCATGGATGTCATCCATATTCGCTTTATAATATACCAATGAAATAGCGTTTGTAAATGACGGATAACGGACACCCATAAAATCCGGGATATATTTTTTTACATGGACATTGAAAATCTCTTCAGCTAATTCTTCTATTCTGGGAATAGCTGAAGTGCCACCTGTCAAGATAATACCTCCTGGTAATTCAAGTGCTCCGATGCCATCTAATTCAGTTTTAACTTTCTCAAAAATCTGAGCCATTCTTGCTTCAATTATTTCTGCAATATATGATTCTTTGACTTGGATAGTATTGTCTTGACCAACGACATCTATCGTAATGGATTGATCATTCGCTAAGGACTCATTATCGATATACGCATACCCAACTTCTCTTTTTATCTTCTCAGCATTTTTTAAAGATGTATTCAAGACGACTGAAATATCTTTTGTGATGTTTGAACCGCCTTCTTTAATTATACTTGAAAATTTAACTTGCTGGTCATGAATAGCGGAAACAGTTGTTTGTCCACCACCTAAATCTATTTGAATCGTACCGAAGCGACGTTCGTCCTCTGACATAATCAATTCCGACATCGCTTTTGGCTGGAATAAGACATCGTCGATAGCATAGCCCGCATTATTTACACTTTTTTTAATATTATGTAAAACAGTTTTAGACACTGTCATAGCGGTTCCGTACAATTCCACTTGATTCCCAACCATTTTTCTTGGATCTTTAATCCCATCAAATCCATCTACAATAAATTCTTCAATCATCACAGATAAAAGCGTTTGATCTGAAGAAACTTTTCTTTCGCGAATCTGTTTCACCATTTTCTCTATGACTGAGTCATTAACTTCCTGATTAGCGCTGGATACATCCACGCTGACATGAAATGGATTAATCTCAATGTTCAATGCGGGAACGCCCACAATAAGTGATTCGATTGTAATACCTGACTTTTCTTCTGCTTGCTCTACAGCTTTTTTTATTGATTGAGCTGTTTCGTCAATATCAATGATCAAGCCTTTACTTATACCGTTTGTTCTTTCACTTCCAACTCCAATAACATTCATCTGACCATTTAAAACTTCAGAAACAATGACTTTAATTGAAGTGGTTCCAATATCCAAACTCGTATAAACGCCATTTTTCAATTTATTGAAACCTCCTATCTTCAAAACTTTCCTGTCTAAAATACTCTATTTTTTAAGAATTTATATATTTAAAGTTATTACTCATATCATTTTACCATAAATTGACAGCTATAATGAAGAGTGTTTATTGATTTATCAGTATTTTTCGATTACTTTTGTGTGACAATTGCAAATATCTGCTTTTAATGAAAAAAAGCAAGAGTTAAACGAGATGTTTACTCCTGCTTTTTATTCAAATCCCTCTATTTCTTCTGGGTCGTCTTCAACATCAGCTGTAAATGGAATGAAATATGCCCCTGCTTCTAAATCAAACAGTCCTTTAGCGTTATCTACTTCCGCTTTCATTTGGTGATAATAATTTATTCGTTCAGAAAAAACAGGAATAGAAACCAGTATCTCGTTGCCATCATTCATAAAAACACTTATCAGCATATCATTTCGATCATGCTGAAGATAATCGATCTCTGATATAAGCGTTTGAACATCTGCATCTACTTTTTCATATTCATCAATCAGCCACTCTAAAGGAGGACCTTCTTCAAACCCATTTAATATTGGTTGGTTAGCACTGATACGAGGAACTGCTTCATCCAGTATATCGCCATTTTCCAATATTTTTTTATACTTATTATCATTAGACAAATAAGCAACTGTCCTGTATTCCTCGATTGTAATAACAAGATCCTGAATACCTGATAAAGACAATTCTGCTTGTGCAACTTGACGGTTTTCCTGCACTATTTTTTCTTCTATTTTTCTTTTGTTCATATATTCTTCCCAAATAGAATCTCCTGAAGTTAACCCGCTCGAATCTAGAATAACCTGGTCATAAACTGCTTTAGAACCGGAAACACTTATATCATTAACTAAACGATACGGGCTGACGAAATAAAGTGAAATAAGCAATGTTAATAAAAATGATCCAACTACTATTCCCCACTTTATCAATCTCTTTCTTGCTCGTTTCAAATGAATAACAGAGGATTCTGTTGATGTTTTTAGTTTTTCTGATTCTGTAAGCTTCCCCTCATTATTACTCATATTCCTATCTCCTAAGTGTTTCATCTTTTAAAAGATTTACAATTATGTTTATAATTAAATCCGACGCATTTTGTTTGCCTAGCTGTTTAGAAGCGTGGCTCATTGTTTTTCGTTTCTCTTTATCATTCATTAATAAATCTATTTTCCCAACTAAATTCACAGCATTTAATTCTTCTTCTTTCAATACCAAAGCAGCGCCTTTTTTTTCAAGACTTTGGGCATTTTTTGTTTGGTGATCTTCCGTTACATTTGGACTAGGTATTAAAATACTAGGAATACCTAATGATGTCAACTCTGAAAGTGTTGTCGCACCACTTCTGGAAACGACTAACGAAACAGAGGCAAATACCTCTGGAAGATTGTTTATATAAGGAACGATTCTCACTCCATTTGATGCTGAATCGGAAACAAAATGTGTCGATTCTTTCCACTCTTTAACAATAGGGTCGTAATGATTTTTACCAGTGACAAATAAAGTCTGATAAGGTTTATTTGTTAACTGCGGCCAACTATTCTTTACTGTCTCGTTTATCCTCGATGCTCCCTGACTTCCTCCAAAAATAAGAACAGTAGGTTTTTCGGGATCTAGTTGATATTCAGACAAAACATCTGTCTGCACAAGGTCGGCCACTTCCTGTGCACGAGGGTTACCCGTATAGACGACCTTTTCTTTGTGTTTCCCAAATTGATCACGAGCTTCATCAAAACAAATAGCAATAGCCGAGACATGTTTTGCTAAAAATTTGTTGGTCAGCCCAACCACACTGTTTTGTTCATGAATAAGCGTGGGAATATTTAATTTTGATGCGGCATAACATACAGGTGCACTCACGTATCCACCAGTACCGATCACCACATCTGGTTCAAACTTCCTGACGATTTTTTTCGCCTTATTAATTGACGTTACAAACAGTTGAATCGTTTTTATATTGTATTTTATTCCTTGAAAACTTAATTTTCGTTTAAAGCCTTCAACCCTAAGCGATTCGAAATTGTATCCTTGATTAGGGACAATTGTGCTTTCAAGCCCTCGATGAGTCCCAACGTATAAAAATTCTGCTTCAGAATCTAATTCTTTCATTCTGTTCATTAAAGCTAATGCAGGGTATATATGGCCACCTGTGCCGCCACCCGTTACTAAAATCTTCATAATAAGCGCACGTTTGTGCTTAACCTCCTTTGACTGATTCCTTTATAGACTTGACTGTATCGATGAAATCGTTACCTCGTTCTTCAAAATTAGTGTACTGATCCCAACTTGCACAAGCTGGTGACAATAAAACCACATCTCCGGCTTCACTATTTTCAAAGGCTGTTATCGTCGCTTCAGACACGCTGTCTGCTACAATAATTTTAGCGATATCGGCATGTTTGGCTACTTCAGCTAGTTCATGCTTTGTTTCACCAAAAGTGATAATTGCTTTAACGTGTTCCTGTAATAGGGGGACCAGATCATCAAACGATTCGTTTCGATTTAAGCCTCCAGCAATTAACACGATCGGATCAGTGAATCCTTCTAAGGCATGGATCGTCGCCAAGGAATTAGTGGCTTTAGAATCATTATAGAACCGTCTATTCTCTATAGTATCCACTAGCTGCATGCGGTGTTCTACACCTTTAAATTCTTGAAATGCATTGATAATATCCTCATTTTTCACACTTTTAAGTTTCGCAACAGCTATAGCAGCTAGCGCATTTTCTAAATTATGTTCCCCCGGAATCAAGACATTTTCCGTGGACATCACTGACTCTCCGTTATACATAATAATATTGTCTTTCACATAAACGCCTGTATCTAGATCGTTTTTACGGGAGAAAGGCACCAGTTTTGCGGCCGCAGTGCTTGATACCAGCTCGCGCAACTCATCTTGATCATAGTTATACACCATGTAATCGGCTGAAGATTGGTTTTTAGCTATTGCTAACTTCGCATCGACATATTCATTTCTAGTTTTATGATAATCTAAATGCGCTGAATAAATATTTGTTATAACTGCGATTGCTGGATGAAATCTCTCTATTCCCATTAACTGAAAGCTTGATACTTCCATTACCAGATCATCTTTTTCAGACGACTCTTGAGCAATCATGCTGGCCGATGTACCTATATTACCCACTGCGTAAGCTTTTCCAATAGACCGATTTTTATTTAATATCAATTCAATCATCATTGTTGTCGTTGTTTTTCCATTAGTGCCTGTTATAGCTATAATTGGACTTTCTGATATCAAATAAGCTAATTCCACCTCAGTGATGATCAAGATATTTTTATCTTTGGCTTTTTTTACTAAAGGATTAGTATATGGAATACCCGGATTCTTAACAATAAAATCAATTGGGTCTTCTAATAGATCTAAAGGGTGACTTCCTGATATTACTTCAATTCCCTTATCTGTTAAATCTTTAGCTTCAGTGCTTTGACTTAAGTCTTTAAAATCATTCACGGTCACTTTAGCTCCAAGTCGATTGAGTAATAGAGCTGCGTTATAGCCAGAGACTGCCAAGCCTAACACCAAGACATTTTTATTTTTGAATTGCGTTGCATTTTTCATAAAAAACTCCTCTAATATTCTGAATTACTCATGTACAAGTTTACACTGAATCTAAAAAAACTGGAAGTAGAAAGCTACTACCAGTTTTTCAGTACATTAAAGCATTAAGAACGTTGATAAAGATGCAATTAAAGTTATAAGTGAAAAGATGATAACTATTTTCCATTCGTTCCATCCCACCATTTCAAAATGGTGATGAATCGGACTCATTTTAAATACACGCTTACCTGTTAATTTAAAAGAGGTAACCTGTATCATGACACTAGCCGTTTCAATGACGAATATTATCCCGATCAAAAGTAACGTCCACTCCTGATTCAAAACGATAGACACCGCTGCTAAGCCCGCTCCCAAAGCAAGTGAACCGACATCACCCATGAAAATCTTGGCTGGTTTTTTATTAAAAATAAAGAAACCGATCAAAGCCCCCATGATTGCGGATGTAAAAATAGCTACTTCATACTGATTTTGAAGAATAGCAATGATAGTATAGCTGAAATAAGCGATAAAACCAGTACCCGCCAGTAAACCATCGATGCCATCAGTCAAATTCGTGGCATTTGAAAAACCCACTAACCAAAATAAAATAAACAAGATGTAAAAATAACCTAATTCTACTTCATTTCCAAAAGGCAAAGCGATACTTTGAATATCTATGACTCGTGACACACCAAAGTAAAACAGGATTGCCGCTACTATTTGCCCGATTAGTTTCTGCAAGCTTGTTAATCCTAAATTACGTTTCATAATTACTTTTATATAATCATCAATAAAGCCGATTGTCCCATAAACCAATAATATAAAGATAAGTAAGAGAACAAGTAACGTATTGATTGGAAAGACAACACTGAATATTAGAGATATGATCGACACAGCTATGATAATTGTGATGCCGCCCATTGTAGGCGTTCCTGACTTTGCTTCATGCCAAGAAGGACCTTCCTCTCTAGTTGTCTGGCCCAGTTGCTTTTTTTTAAAATACTTTATAAATACGGGCATTAACCCTGTAACGATGACTCCACTTAATAGTAATGGATATATCAATTGAATGCTTTGCACTATTATATTCCTTCCTTACTAGCTAAATTATTGATTAGTAGACAAAACTATTGTCAGTTCAGTTCCACTCTCGATAAAGGCGTTGGCGGGCAAATCCTGTGACATTACAAAACCTTCACCCTCGAAAGTAACATCTATACCCGTCAATTCTGTTAATTTCAACACATTACTCTTTGACCATCCTGTCAAGTCAGGCAGCGTCATGGCTCCGTTAGTCAATAGCATGACACGGTTTGATGCATCGATCTCAGCATCCGGATCGGGATACTGCTGAACAATCGTATCACCTGAACCAATAATGCTGTATTCTATTTCTTCTTCATTTAATTGATCGATCACAGCTTGAGTATTTTGTTGAATAACATTATCTATTTGATTTTTTTCTTCAACTGAATCAATTTCACTATCATCTTCATTAGAATAATATTCCAGTGCTCTTTTCATAACTGGGTTAAATATTTTTTTAACCACTTGACTCCCGTGGCCAACACCGTTTAATACCGGTTGTTGTACAGTAACATAAAAGATTAGTTCTGGGTCTTCCACAGGTCCCATCCCGACAACTGAATAAATATAATTCGAACCTCCTGATAGATAGCCGCCCGTCTCACTAGGGATTTGAGCCGTCCCTGTTTTAGCTGAGATTTCGAAACCCTCTACTTCATACCCGCTGGCTGTTCCTACATCACTGTATACTGTTTCGGTTAAATATTCAAGTGTTTGCGCAGCTGTCTCTTTAGATATCAATGTAGGCGTTTCTTCAGTTTCAACTAGCTCTTCTTCACCCGTTTTCGTGTCTATTATTTTTTTAACCACGTGAGGTTCAACCATATTGCCTTCATTAGTAATGGCTGAAAAAGCGCGAAGCATTTGAATAGGCGTTACAGAAATGCCTTGACCAAAAGATGTCTGGTATTTTTGGAGTATACTGTTATATGGATTAGCCCCATCATATTCATTGGGTAAAGAAATGCCTGTCTCTTGACCAAAACCAAAGGCATCTAAATAATCCTTCCACTTATCGTAGCCCATTTCCTGAATTTGATGAACGAAAGCAACATTACTGGAGCGTGCCAGCCCTTCAAGATAAGAGATATATCCCCAGCCTTCTGGCTTGACATCATGGACAGTGCCCCCGCCAATTTGAATCTTACCTGATTGATAATAATCATTCGGTCTGAACGTTCCCTCTTCGATTGCTGCCGCTAATGTCATCACTTTTATTGTAGATCCGGGTTCAAAGATATATTCAATCAAAAAATTTTGCCAAGTTTGATCGATGCCTTCCTTAGTTGTTGCATTAAATGTCGGACGCTGGGTTGTTGCCAAAATTTCTCCTGTCTTCGCATTCATCAAGGTCGCCGTAACAGCTTCTGGCTTATGTTCATCATTGACTTCTTCGACAATACTTTCCAGAAAAATCTGCATTCGTCTGTCGATTGTCAACTGGATATCATTTCCATCAGTAGGCAGAACCTCTTCTATTTCCTGGTTGGGAATGACATAGCCAAAGCGATCTCTCTGATACTCTATCCACCCATCTTCACCACTTAATATGTCATCAAATTCTTTTTCAAGACCCATAACACCTTTGAGCGATTGACTGCTCTCATCTTCACTGTCTCTTTGAGCTAACCCGATCGTGTGAGAGGCGAACGTTCCGTTTGGATATAGTCGACTTTTTTTCTCCTCAAAGGTTATACCTGTCAACTCTTTTTGTTCTAACTTTTCTTTAATTGTGCTTACTGTTTCATAAGTTAAATTGTTGCCGGCACTTCCAAATTCTACTTGACTGTTGTCCAAGATTAATCTGTCATGCAGGTCTTCTTTACTCATTGATACATGTTGAGACAACACTTCTGCTACAGCCTCAGAATCCTGAATATGAATAGGACGCTTTGGTGTTGACCATTCATCTGTCAGCACAGCAATCATTTTATATGAATTTGCATCCAGCGCAATAGGGTTCCCATTTGCATCATAAATTGTCCCTCTGTTAGCCTGTAATGTATTATTTCTTGTATATAAGTTATGCACATTTTGAATTAAGTTTTCCCCGTTAACTTCTCCAGTTACCATGATAATAGCAAACCGTGAAAAGACACCGAAAAACAAGATAAAACAAAAAATATACAGCGCTATCGCTATATATTTTCTATTATGAAAAGGGTTTGACTCCTTTAATTTTCTTTTAATATGTTTCATTTGAACACATTCCTAATTTGTTCTTCATTCATTTTCAAATCATTTTCTTTGGCTATTGAATATACACGATCATAACGTGACAATTCTTGTACATTCTGTTCGTAGTTACTATTTTCTATTTGAACCATAGCTGCTTGTGATTCAATGTCTTGAATACTTCTATTCGTTGTAGAAACCTGCATTGATAAAGCAATATGGCCAACAGCCAATGCGAAAAGAACGAATCCAAACAAACCACTAACTGCCATCTCTAATCGAGTTAAACCTTTATGTAATTTTTTTTCGTTCTCTCTATTTTCAGTCTTTTTGGGTTGCGTTAAGGGTTGCGTTTCATTAGCTAATTGTCTAGCTAAATTATCATTCATCATTAGTCACCTTCTCCTTTCTGGATTAAGTTATTCTTACATTATTTTTCTCTTTGTTTTTCAGCTATTCTCAGCTTTGCACTTCTTGAACGATTATTTTCACTTAATTCTTCTTCGGAAGGTAAAATAGGTTTTCTATTTATCATCTTCAGGATAGGTTGTTTATGATCAGGAATGATCGGTAACCCCCGAGGTAATTCTGGTAGATCTGAATAACTTTTGAATAACTGCTTAACTATTCGGTCTTCCAGCGAGTGGAATGTGATGGCACTTATACGCCCACCAACATTTAAAATATCAACGGCTTGCTCCAATGAATCTTCCAAAGCACCCAGTTCATCATTCACTGCAATGCGTAATGCCTGGAATACACGCTTGGCTGGGTGACCGCCTTTTCGACGTGCGAAGGCTGGTATCGCATCTTTGATGATATCCACTAATTCATGTGTCGTGTCAATAGACTTGTTTTCCCGACTTGCTTCAATTTTTCGAGCAATCTGTTTAGAGAATTTTTCTTCACCGTATCGAAAGAAAATCCGAACCAAATCACTGTAATCCCATTTGTTGACGATATCGTGAGCTGTTAACGCTTGAGATTGATCCATTCGCATATCTAGCCGAGCATCTTTGTGATAACTGAATCCTCTTTCTGTAACATCCAGCTGAGGAGATGAAACACCTAAATCGTAGATAATACCATCTACTTTCAGAACGTTTCTCTCTTCTAGAGCGGATTTTATATTTCTGAAATTATCGTGAATAAATATCAATTTCCCGCTATTTAGTTCTTCAGATAACAACTGACTGGCGTTATCAATAGCCGTCATATCCTGGTCAAAAGCATAAACGTGACCTTTTGAACTTAATTCATTTAATAGAAGTGCTGTATGTCCTGCTCCGCCTAAAGTACAGTCGACATATATACCGTCTGGTTTTATATTGAGACCCTCAATAGTCTCATTTAATAGTACTGTTTCATGTTTAAAATCTGCCATTTTTGTACCCCTTTGCTGACTTTCCGTGTTAGAATCCAAAGTCGATCATTTCTTCAGCTATGTCTTCAAATGATTCATTCGCTTCTTCAGCAAATGAGGTCCATCTGTCTTCGCTCCATATTTCAATACGATCCGACACACCAATGATATAACACGTTTTTTCGAGCGCTGCATGTTTAGTTAATGTGTTGGGTAAATTAATTCTTCCTTGTTTATCTAGTGAACATTCAGTAGCTGCTGAATACAGGAAGCGTGTAAACGCTCTCGATTCTTTTTTAGCAAGAGGAAGCTGTTTTAACTTTGCTTCGAGTAGTTTCCATTCTTCCATGGGGTATCCGAAAAGACAGCCGTCTAATCCGCGGGTCACAATGAAACGTTCGCCTAAATCGTCCCTAAATTTAGCTGGAACAATCAAGCGGCCTTTTGCATCAATTGAATGTTTGTATTCGCCTAATAACATTTCACTGCCCCTTTCCCACTTATAAGGTAAAGTCTACCACAATTCCCCACTTTCCACCACATTATTTCTCTAAAATACATTTATTTATAAACTTACAAAAAAAAGCCCTAGTCATTGATACATATGACTAGGGAACGCCTGTTTATTAATTTTTCATGACTGACTCTTACTTCAAATTACTCCTTGATATAGCACCCAGATACCTGCACCCGTATAGGAAATTAAACAGATAATAAAAACAATGCGCCACCATATTCTGAAAAACAGATAAAGGTTTAATTCTTGTTTATAGAATGTGTAATACGACGCTAAAAGAATGCCAAGTACTGAGATCAAAATAAATAAGTAAGGAACAAGATTGATTGTCAGGTAGAGTTGACTGATGATAAACAGAAGTAAAATCATATAGGGGATAATCACATCGACAACCTTTATCGACAGTCGTATTAAATTAAATTGTTTATTGATCCATTTCGAAAAAACCAATGTGATAAAAGGCACTAAATAAAACCCGATCAAAGGGAGTAGATTTGTTAATGAACCCACGAAGTCACTTCCATTTCTTATCTTCAAATTATAATTTGAAGTTACATATGTAAATAATAACATAAAGAGAAACAAAAAAGTGTTTATGAACAATAGTCATAAACACTTTTTTATATAATATAATTTAACTTATCCGATAGATCAATTAAATTAAGCTTCTTTATTGATGACCTCTTTGCCTGCGTAAAATCCGCAAGAAGTGCAAATGTGGTGATTACGTTTAACTTCGCCACAATTAGGACAATCACTCATGTTTGGAAGGTCCAATTTGATATGAGCACGTCTTTTTGCTTTTCTGCTAACAGATGTTCTTCTTTTAGGTACTGCCATTTTCCAACACACCTCCTTAAAAGGATTCGAATTCTATATATTTACTCGTTATCGTCTTTGAAGAGATCCTTTAGTATTGCAAATCTTGGATCTCCTTCATCATTAGATGAATTAGTATCATCGTTATGCTGATCTTCTGGTAAAACTATCCAATCTTTCCCGCTCGGCATATCATCCGTCTCAAGTTCTTCATCAGTAAATACTTGACTGGGTTTATTAGCTAAAATTGCATCCTCAATAGGTTTATTGAGATCTAATATATCCGCGGACAATCGTTCGACTAACTCTTCTTCTGAAAATTGTTCCAAACTAACAGGAGAATCGGGGGCTAGATAGATTTCTGAAAATGGAATTTCCATTGACACATCTACTGGTTCTAAAGACCGGGAAGATGGTATGGTAATTATCACTCTCACTATCAAATCAACATAATAAACAGATTTTTCTTCAACTGTTAAGCTTCCTTTTAAGGAAACCGGACTTACTGCGATTATTTCATCATCACGTTTTTTCAGTGACTTTTCTAAATCGACAGATCCATCGACAGCTAAAGCAGAATCCTGATATTTTTGTAATTCATTTAATGCCCATTTGATTTTCATAGACTTCACCTCAGTGTTAAACGTCTTTTTCAACCTAATACTTTAGGCACTTGAGTTATTACTTTTAAAAAGTTTTCACTTAATTGAGCAACAAAAATAATTATACTAGTTTAAGCTGACAATGTCAATATATTTTAATCGGCTTTCTTTTATAATCTTGGCTTTTAATTCTAGTTTGATCAGCCAATCTATAAACGTCCCCGACCACTATGTCATAAGCGAGTAATCTGTTGTTTTTTTGATTAATGTTTGTAATCAATGGTTTTTTCAACTGATGTTTTATCTGATTTAAATGTTTTTGTCCTGTTTCATTAAATCCTAGCACACGTATATATTCTACGCTCTCTGTCATCTGTTCCATTTCTGCTTTAGATTGATTAAGCAGTATATAAAAGCTTAAACGCTGCAACCTTGTCCATGAAAGTTGTTTTGTTTTTAATCGAGATAAAAAAACATTCATATTTGATGATTCTTTAATGACTTCTTTTACTCTATATTCTAAACCCTTCTCCATTAAATATATCCGACTTAACTCAGAGTGCGGGGTTGTCAATATTCGGTATTTTAGATAAGAAAAAAAGTCATCCCAGTTAACATGTTTGCTTTTATTTAAAATCCCCTCTGTTTCTTTAGGGAAAGGAAGTATATCATAATCAGTCCACTCATTCTCAGAAAACAGCAGATTTCTAATGGCCGTTGCACTGGCGATTTCATTACCTGCCCCGACTTCACTATCATGATAGTGACTGCTTTTTCTACGAATCGTTTCAATTTCAATTGGCCTATTATATTTTTCCAGCACTCTTGCATAAGCGAATCCCAGCATGTTATTTGGCTGGGTAAGATCCAATTCAAGTTCCGGAAAATATTTTGAGAGAATGTCGCTCATGTTTTTTGCATAAGTCAGTTTCTGTTTTTGTTCTTTACGAAAAAGATCATTTATTTCTTTTTCTTTCTCAGAATAAACAGCTGCAGCTTGAACAAAATCAGAACCTTCTCCAGATTCACTCCCAAAACTTAATACATGAATCCCCATATGAGCCAGCAGTTCTATAGCGCCTTTTGCATATAAGTCTGCTGGCTGAACACTAAAAGCTGCAGGAATCTCGACGACGATATCCGCACCATGTTGTAAAGCAAGTGATGCTCTGTCCCACTTATCTACAATCGCCGGCTCCCCTCTTTGAAGGAAGTTGCCTGACATGGCTACTACCATAACATCAGCTTCTGTTTTCTTTTTAGCCTCTTGAAGATGATACAAATGTCCATTGTGAAACGGATTATACTCGGCTACAACCCCGCATACTTTCATAAACTAACTCCTTATTTAGTGCAAGCAAAAAACCAGCGTTTACTATCTTCGCTCACATCATCTTTAAAATCAGCACTGACGTCGATAGCATGAAAACCCGCTTCTTGCAGTAATTCCATATAAACATTTATCGGATATGTTCTTTCTTTATGCGTTTCTTCAAATCTTTCATATAGATTATCTTTATTGTTTACAAAAAAAGACAATTCATGTTCAACTGAATAAGGGTATTCCCCTTCAAAACTATCCCACATAAAAACAATGTTTTCTGTTTCTGCATGAAACGATGATGTTAAAAAATTTTCTATTTGAGTAGTAGAATGCACATCGAATAAAAATTTTCCGTTTTCCTCCAGGCGATTATAAACCTCTTTAAAAACGAGCAAAACTTCTTTTTCGTTTTCCATATAACACAGAGCATCGCTATAGCATATGATTCCAGGATACATCGGTAGATCCCCTAGATTTCTCATATCACCTTGTATCAAAGGAAACGTCACGCCTTCATCAAGCTGTTTGTTGTATGCAATACTCAACATTTCATCAGACAAATCTAAACCAGTGATATCATAACCATCTCTTTTTAATTTCAATCCCAGTATGCCTGTTCCGCAGCCAAGTTCAAGTATTTTTTCTCCATTCGGAATATATCTTTTTGTATAGACTAACCACTTATCGTAAAGGCTATCATCCATGAGGTTATCATATACTTTTGCAAACCAGTTGTAAGTCATTAATCAAGCCATTTACTAATATCAACTTGTTCTGCGTCAGACCACAAGCGCTCTAATTTATATAAATCGCGTTCTTCTTTTTTGAACAAGTGAACAATGATATCTCCTAAATCAATAAGAATCCATTGTGCGTTATCTTTACCTTCAATACGCTTAACTTCTTGATTGTTTTTATCAGCTGCCTCTAATATGCTTAAAGAGATTGCATTTAACTGTCTGTCATTATTTGCATGCAGAATAACAAAATAATCTGCTAACAAAGAAACATCTCTCATATCCAACGCTACTATTTCTTCGGCTTTTTTTGAATCTGCCGCTTTCACTACGTATTCTAGTATATCTATTGATGATTGAGTCATACTTTTTCCCCTTATTTTTCTACAACCCAAGCGTTATATGTCTCAACAGCTTTGGGGTATATTTTATTTTTTCTGTCAATTAAATGTTTTAATGTTTGTCTGGTGATATAAGCAACGGTTGCTGACAGATCTTTTTCAGCTAATTTCCTTGCTTTATCTACACCTTTGTGTAAGCGATTAGGCTCTATATAATCAGCAACATATATAATTTGAGCGATTTCACCCATTGTCGGACTTCCAATGGTATGATATTTTATAGCTTCTAAAATATCTTCGTCTTCTAGTTGATATTCGTTCTTCATGAGGACTGCCCCGATAGGACCATGCCAAATATTACTTCCAAACTGCAACATGTCTAATTCCAGATTTTCACTAATAATTAAATCACGCATTTCTTCATCAGGTTTTTCTTTCGCATAATCGTGCGCTAAAGCAGCAATACTTACCTTTTCTTTATCTATATTGTATTTTTCAGCAAGCTCTATAGCCGTTTTTTCCACTCTTAATACGTGCCTGTATCTTCGTTGACTCATCGCATCCTTCATGATTTTCACTAGTTCTTTTCTGCTTAAACTAATAAAATCATTTTGATAATCCATCTGAATTTTTCTCATTTTTATATAATCCTTCACTTCCGATATATTTCTCGACTTCTGGAGGAACTAAATATTTTATTGAACAGTTATCCATAGCTTTTTGACGAATCAAGCTCGAACTAATATCAATGTTTGGTACATCAACTGTAATAACTGGATAAGACGTATTTAAAGTGTAGGAAGGACGATTAACCGCTACAAATTGAACGATCTGTAAAAGGTCGTCAATTTTATACCAGTTTTTCAAATCCTCTACCATATCCGCTCCGATAATAAAATAAAATTCTATATCAGGATTCATTTCTTTCAGTTGAACGATTGTATCGTAAGTGTAACTTTTGCCACCACGCTGTATCTCGATCTCTTCCAATGAAAATCCGTCGTTAGATGAGATCGATGCACGTATCATTGCTATCCTGTGTTTGGCAGCGATCGTTTTCTTTTCTTTCTTGTGTGGGGGATCAGCACTCGGTAAAAACATTACTTTTTCTAAACCCAGCTGGCATCTTACTTGTTCAGCAATAATTAAATGCCCTAAATGTGGAGGGTTAAATGTCCCACCTAATATGCCTACTTTTCTCAGTGGAATCGTCTCATACAGCTCGTCGACTACTTTTGGTTCAACGACGTTCGCAACTATATTTAACAACGGTCATCCTCCCCTTTATGAATGATTGGATTTAGGCAAGCGAGAAGAGTAACGTTGATACTTTTCTTTGTCAGAAGGCTTGAACAAAACTAATACTTTGCCAATTTTTTGTACGACAGTAATGTCAGAATTTTCTTCAATAAAGGCTACAGCTTCAGAAGCTGTCCAGTCAGTATTTTGAAGCAGCTGTACTTTCATTAATTCTTTATTTCCAAGCGATTCTTCAAATTCTTCAACCATTTCAATAGTTAAACCGTTTTTCCCAATTTGAAAAATGGGTGATAAACGATTTGCTTCAGCACGCAAAAAACGTTTTTGTTTACCTGTTAATTTCATATCGATCCTCTTTTCTGTGTCTTTACATTTATTAAATAAGCTGTTTTCTCACTATAACATCCACGCCTTCTGGCGCCCAACCTGCTACTTGTATATCTGTAGCATCGATGGACACCCAACCCAAGCCGTTAAACACTATATCTGACGGTTCTTTGATTTTAAATTCATGACGCTTTAATTTAGGGAAAGAAGCGACGGATTCAGCATTAGGTGGAGACAGCAACTCGCCTAAATGATTTTCGTATAATTCATCTGCTTTTTCCGTCTTCGTTCGGTGAATAGTTATTTCATTTGAAACATAACAGACGAAAGACTGCTTTCCTTCTCCCATCAAGTAATCAAATCTAGCTAAGCCGCCAAAGAACAATGTCTGATTATCGTTCAATTGATAGGATTTTGGTTTCACTTCTTTTCTTGGGGTGATGATCTTTAATTCTTGTGGATTTAAATACTGTGACAACTGATTTTTCTGTATAATTCCGGGAGTATCTACGAGCACCTTTTTATTACCCAGTGGGATTTCAATTTTACCCAAAGTCGTTCCCGGGAAATAAGATGTCGTAATTGTGTTCTCAGACTCTGTAGCAATATTGATTATTTGATTGATTAATGTTGATTTGCCTACATTAGTTGTTCCTACGACATAAACATCTTTACCTTTACGTTCTTTTTCTAAGGCTTCCATAAATTCTGTAACAGACTCTTTGTTTAATGCGCTAACTAAATAAACATTTTGAGGTCTGATGCCATGACTTTGCACTTGCTCTGTCACCCATTGACGTAACTTACTTTTTCGATGAACTTTTGGTAAAAGGTCACTTTTATTTGCTACAATTATTATAGGATTGTTACCCGCAAACCTTTGAATGCCTGAAATAATACTTCCATTGAAATCAAATATGTCTATAACGTTGACTATTAAAGCATCCTCCTGATTCAATTCTTGAAGCATATTTAGAAAGTCATCGTCATTTAGCTCAACATCCTGAACTTCATTGTAGTGTCTTAACCGAAAGCACCGTTTACAATATACGTTATCTTCCGAATCACTTTCACTTAATACGGAAGCCGGAAGATAACCAGACTTCGCTTCATCTTCTGATTGTAAAACAGCCCCACAGCCAATACATCTCATTTCGTTATTCATTAATTCGTCTGCCATGTATCGTATCTCTCCATTTCATTTCTGAATCTTTTTTTATTAAATAATTCATTATTTTCAATTCTACGAATCTGTTTAATCGTGTATTCCATGCATCGGAATCTAAGATAGGTTTAACTAATACACTTTTGAATCCCGCGTTATTTGCGCCTTTTATATCCGTTATAACCTGATCTCCGACCATCAGCCATTCTTCTCTTGGGAAAGAATACTTTTTAATAGCTTTTTTAAAGCCTATCGTTAATGGTTTCAATGCATTTGGTATAAAATCTAATTCCAGTATACTCGCTACTTTTTTCACTCTTTTATTGGAGTTATTTGAAAGAATAACAACTTTGATATCATTTTTTTTCATTAGTTTGATCCATCGAATAGTTTCTTCAGTTGCTTCTGGATTATTCCAGGCAATTAGCGTATTGTCTAAATCTGTCAATATAGCTTTTATGTTGGCACTTTTTAATTGCTCTGGAGTAATTTGGTATATGGATTCAACCATCCACGTGGGCTTAAAACTACTCAGCATTATTTCCCTCCTAAACTATTATTTCAATGCACGAAAGGGGATTTTCTAAAAAAAAGGAAGCACACAAAGCACTTCCTTTTGTGCACTCCTTACTCTTCGGTAGATGAAGCAGGTTCGACTAATTCGAGTATTTCAACAGCCACATAATCAATATTATCGAATTCATATGTTTGCTGAGCTGTACGATCTTCAAGTTCGAACATTTTAGACTTACCATCATAACGCACGATACATTTTTCAACACCGTCACTCTCAAAACGTCTAACTTGCACTTCTTCCGATTGATCTTCACGCATTGCTTCTAAACGTCTGATAATTGGTATAAGTTGGGATGGTTTCATTTGTTTTCCCCTTTCTTATTCTTTTGTCTCTTCACTTTTTTATTCTAACAGATTTCAGCTCGAATTACATTAGATGCAATACGATTTAAGGATTTATTGTCATTCTTGACTTCGTTATTCGAATTCACTATCATTTATTTGTGAAAATTATGGTAAACTAATTTAAAATAGGAGGAGAACCCTTGACACATATACCCACTTATATTTTCAATCATGAAATAAGAGCTTTGAATATTTCTAAAATAAGACAATTCGATGACCATGTCTCTGCTTTTGAGCCCTTGATACGATTAACCCTTGGACAACCAGACTTTCCGACACCACAGCACGTTAAAGATGCTGCCAAAGAAGCAATCGATTCTGATTTTTCCTTCTACACCAGTACGGCCGGAGACATTAAACTCAGAGAAGCTGCATCGAAATTTGTAGAGATTAAATACAACCTTAAATACGATCCGCAGACTGAAGTAATTGCTACAGTTGGAGCTACCGAAGCGTTAGCCACTTCTTTATTTACGATTCTTAATCCTGGAGACTATGTTTTAATCCCTTCTCCATTTTTTTCTCTCTATGATTCTCTAGTGAGAATGAGCCAGGCAACACCGATTTATATAGACACTTCTGAAACTGACTTTTTAATCACCTCTGATACGATAGACAAAGCTATTCAAAATCTAGATAAGATACCTAAAGCCATTATCTTGAATTATCCAAATAACCCTACTGGTGTCACTTGGACTAAAGACGATGTTATTAGCTTAGCACAAACACTCTCAACCTATCCTGATATGCTGGTTATAAGTGACGAGATCTACAGTGAACTTGTCTATGATCAGATCCATGTCTCACTTGGAGAGTATTTAAGAAGTCAAACCATCGTGATCAATGGCCTTTCTAAATCTCACGCTATGACAGGCTGGCGCTTGGGTCTGATTTTTGCACCGGAAAGTTTGACAACTGAACTTTTAAAAACACATCAGGCGCTTGTTACAAGCGCCTCAAGTATCACACAATATGCTGGAATCGAAGCCTTGACCCATGGCATCAACGATGCTCTTCCCATGAAGCAAGCTTATAAAAAACGTCGTAATACCGTTACACAGGCTTTACGAGAATTGAATTTAACCTTTACTGAACCCAAAGGAGCATTCTATGTCTTTGCTTCTTTACCTAAAGACCTGCCGATGACAAGCTATGATTTTTGTTATGAATTCGCGAAACATTTCAAGGTTGCCATGATTCCAGGAGACGCTTTCGGCGATGCAGGAGAAGGCTATTTCAGAATCAGTTATGCTTCCAGCTTGAAAGACATAGAAATAGCTATGGATCGCCTTGCTCAATATGTAACCGACTTACGTGAACAATAGTCCAAAAATAATAAGAGAATCACCGGATAAACATACCGGTGATTCTCTTATTTTATAACGACTAGCTGGACACTCTATTACTCAACGTCCCACCACAATTTGATTAACGCTTGAGTCCCGGCATCATCATATCCAGCTTGACTCAATTGATCATAAAGTTCTTTAGCTAGTCTCGTTGAGGGTAAATTCAGCTGCATCTTTTCAGCTTCCTCCAAGGCTATAGTTAAATCTTTAATAAAATGTTTAACAAAAAAACCAGGTGAATAATTTTCCTTTAGAATTCTCGGAGCATAATTTTCTAATGACCAGTTCCCGGCTGCTCCTCCACCTACTGTCTTGATTACTTTTTCAAGATTTAATCCAGCTTTTTCAGCATATACCAGCATTTCTGTTAAACCCGTCATTGTTCCCGCCACCATAATCTGGTTCGCCATTTTTGTATGTTGGCCACTACCAGCTGGTCCATGAAGCTCAAGCGAGGATGAGAAAAGATTAAAGAGACTTTTTATTGACTCATAGGTTTCCTGTTCCCCACCTACCATCACCGTTAGCGTTCCATTCTTGGCGCCTAAGTCTCCACCGGACACTGGCGCATCCAATGCTCTAGCATTGTGTTGTAACGCTGTCAGGCTTATTTTCCCAGCCATTGACGGGGTGCTGGTCGTTAAGTCGATAAGTACTTTATCTGATATATCCGCTTCAAAGATACCCGATTTACCATAATACACATCTTCTACATCAGAAGGATAGCCGACCATGGTAAATATCACATCTGATTCATCAGCAACCTTACTCGGTGAGTCTCTCCATATTGCACCTTTTCTTATGAGCGTTTCAGCTTTATATTTTGTCCGGTTATATATGGTTACCGTATAATTATTGTCTAACAGATGACCTATAATTGATTTCCCCATCACGCCTGTACCAATAAATCCTATTTTCCTCATTTTTTCACTCCTAAAAAAAGATTGGTAAAAAAAAAGATTGAGCCCGAAGAGGACTCAATCTTCTTAATTAATTTTCTACATATTGATTAACTAATTCAATAACTTCATCCACAGTTGTGCATTCGGATAGAGCTTTTTCAGACAATTCTTTCATCTTATTAGAATCCAATGTTTTGAGTAAGCTTCTTGTTTTAAGAATGCTTGTTGCACTCATAGAAAATTCATCTAATCCTAGTCCTACTAACAGAGGGACTGCGATTTGATCTCCAGCCATTTCTCCACACATACCTGCCCATTTGCCTTCTTTGTGCGCTGCATCTATGACCATTTTTACAAGGCGTAAGATTGAAGGGTTATATGGTTGATACAGATAAGAAACACGTTCGTTCATTCTATCTGCAGCCATAGTATATTGAATTAAATCATTTGTTCCGATACTGAAAAAGTCAACTTCTTTAGCAAATTGATCCGCTAATACTGCAGCAGCAGGGATCTCAATCATGATTCCTACTTCAATAGAATCAGCTACCTTGATCCCTTTTTTAAGCAACAAGGCTTTCTCTTCTTCTAGCATAGCTTTAGCTTCTCTAAACTCTGGCAACGTAGCGATCATCGGGAACATAATACGTAATGATCCGTGAACTGAGGCACGCAGTAGAGCTCTTAATTGTGTTCTGAAAATAGAATCTTGGTCTAAACTAACTCGAATAGCGCGATAACCTAAAAATGGATTCATTTCTTTTGGTAATTTCAAATATGGGAGCTCTTTATCTCCGCCAATGTCCATTGTTCTCACAACAACCGGCTTATCACCCATACCTTCTAATACCTGTTTATATGCCTTATATTGGTCTTCTTCTGTTGGTAGTTCCGTAGAATCCATATACAAGAATTCTGTACGGTACAAACCAATAGCTTCTCCACCATTGTTTTTAACACTTTCTAAATCTTTTGGTGTACCAATATTCGCAGCTAACTCGACATGTTTGCCATCTTTAGTGACACTAGGCTCGTTTAATAATTGATCCCATTCTTTTTTCAATTCATCATGTTCTTTAGCTTTCTTATTGAAAGCTGAAATCTCGTCTTCAGAAGGGTTGATGTAAACATCGCCTTCTAAACCATCTACGATCAACATATCATTTTCAGATACTCGCTCTGTGATATCTTTCGTTCCAACGATTGCTGGAATTTCCAATGATCTAGCCATGATTGCAGAATGAGATGTTCGACCTCCGACATTTGTTACAAAAGCTTTAACATATTTTTTATTCAGTTGGGCTGTATCACTTGGTGTTAAATCTTCTGCAATAATGATAACTTCTTCTTCAATTGTTGCTGGAGATGGTAAGGTAACATTTAACAGATTAGCTAGTACACGTTTTCTGACATCACGGATATCAGCAGCGCGCTCTTGCATATAAGCATTATCTTCCATTCCCTCAAACATTGTAATGAACGTATCAGTCACTTGTTTGAAAGCAAATTCAGCATTAACATTTTCGCTATCGATCACTGCTTTTGCCTGATCTATTAAATCTGGATCTGATAATACCATAATATGAGCATCAAAAACTTGCGCTTCATCTTCACCTAATGACTTAGCAGCAATAGCTCTGACTTTAGTTAATTGTTCTTTAGCTTTATCCATAGCTTCTGCTAAACGAGTCATCTCAGAATCAGTATCAGAGATCTCGATTTTTTCAATAGTTAAATCTGGTTCAACTAGTAAGTAAGCTTTTGCGTGAGCGATTCCATCACTTGCTGCAATCCCGGATACTTTTAAAGTCATTATTCAGCCATTCCCTCATTTTTTATTGTTCCTTCAATTCCTTCAATAGCTTCTTTTTCGTCAGCGCCATCGGCAGTAATTGAAACTTCTGCACCTTTACCAACACCAAGAGACATAACTCCCATGATTGATTTCAAATTAACAGATTTACCTTTATATTCTAGAGTGATATCTGAGTTGAATTTGCTAGCTTGTTGAACCAATAAAGTAGCTGGTCTAGCATGAATCCCTGTTTCTGCAATGATTGTGTATTCTCTTTTTTCCATTTGAATTTCTCCTTTTAAATAAAGTATTTTTTATCGAAAGGAATAAAATGTCAACGCTTTATGGGATTATATCTTTTGGACAGTACTTTCCCAGGAAACCTCCATTTTATTCTTTCTTCTCTAACAGATTACCATTTTTCTCCTTTACCTACAACTATTTTTTCTCAGTCCACCTATTTAGTACTTGAAAGTCAAAATTGGTCAATGTATAATATAATTATTAAAGGTCAATATTGGTCAGATAAATGGCCTATATATTTATATCCTCAACCGTTTTGAACTGACCTTTGACAAAATTACGAGTATAATAAAATTAAAATATGAATGAAAGGATGTTATATACAATGATTTGTCAACGTTGTAAAGAACGACCTGCCACGATTCATTTAACAACAGTCGTCAATGGCCGCAAACAAGAAATTGATCTTTGTCAGAAATGTTATCGTGAATTAAAACAGCAGGAACAGCAGGGACGTTTAAATCAAGGAAACAATCAAGATCCCTTTGGATTTAATCAATTTGATGATCTGTTTAGAGCATTATCGCAAAGACAAAACCCCAATGCACAGCCGCCTATCCCGCCGACTCAACAATTCCCCGGGAACAACCAACAACCTCCCAGACATGGCGGAGGTCGCGGTGGGTTACTTGGTGAGTATGGTGTTAATCTAAATCAACTGGCTAAAGATGGGAAAATAGATCCAATAATCGGCCGCGATAAAGAAATCGAACGCGTCATCGAAATTTTAAATAGACGGAAAAAAAATAATCCGGTGCTGATAGGAGAAGCTGGTGTTGGTAAAACAGCAATCGTTGAAGGTCTAGCTCTTAAAATAGTAAACGGAGACGTCCCTCAAAAGCTCCAGGATAAGGAAGTCATTCGTCTAGATGTCGCTTCCCTCGTTCAAGGAACAGGTATTAGAGGTCAATTTGAAGAACGCATGTACCAGTTGATGAATGAATTAAGTGAAGATGATAATATCATCTTATTCATCGATGAAGTGCATGAAATCGTTGGTGCCGGAACTGCTGAAGGAAGTAGTATGGATGCTGGTAACATCTTGAAACCCGCATTAGCCACAGGCGAACTGCAGCTGGTTGGTGCTACGACCCTAAATGAATACAGAAGAATAGAAAAAGACTCTGCGTTGGAACGTCGGTTACAGCCAGTCAGAGTGAACGAGCCTTCGTTAGAAGAAACCATGACTATTTTAAAAGGCATTCAAAAGAAATACGAAGATTATCATCATGTTAAATATTCAGACAAAGCGATAAAAAGTGCGGTTGAATTATCACATCGCTATATCCAGGACCGTTTCCTGCCTGACAAAGCCATTGATTTAATGGATGAATCAGGTTCTAAAAAGAATTTGACCATTCAGTCTGTTGATCCAAAAGCTTTGGAAGATAAAATAAGCGAGGCGGAAAAAAGCAAACAGGCAGCTTTGGATCAAGAAGATTATGAAAAAGCGGCATTTTATCGTGACCAGGCA
Organism: Alkalibacterium sp.; assembly: GCF_046484155.1. Lineage (GTDB taxonomy): Bacteria > Bacillota > Bacilli > Lactobacillales > Carnobacteriaceae_A > Alkalibacterium. Next base: position 35,444 of record NZ_JAWOBT010000047.1, on the reverse strand, counting down.
GCGAAATTCAAAGAAATGATCAATCAGCAGATGCCTCAGTCTGAACAACCTGAAGTAACTGAACAAGATATTATCAATATCATTGAAATTAAAACAGGCATTCCTGTTGGAGAATTAAAAGAGAAAGAACAAACACAATTAAAAGATTTAAACAAATCGCTTAGACGTCATGTTATTGGTCAAGATCAAGCTATTGATAAAGTAGCAAGAGCGATTCGTAGAAATCGTATTGGATTAAGACAGAAAAACCGTCCGATCGGATCATTTATGTTTATAGGTCCAACAGGTGTAGGGAAAACAGAGTTGGCTAGGACATTGGCCCTAGAATTATTTGGAAGCAAGGATGCCTATGTACGTTTAGACATGAGTGAATACATGGAAAAACACAGTACGTCTAAGCTCATTGGTTCACCGCCAGGATATGTTGGGTATGAAGAAGCAGGGCAATTAACCGAAAAAATAAGACGGAATCCGTATAGTTTAATCTTGGTTGACGAAGTTGAGAAAGCTCACCCGGATGTTCTGCATATGTTTTTACAAGTTTTAGACGATGGACGCTTAACTGATGCTCAAGGAAGAACAGTTAACTTTAAAGAAACCATCATTATTATGACAAGTAATGCGGGTACAACAAATGTTGAATCAAGTGTAGGCTTTGGAGCGCAACTTAGCGGTGAACAGCATTCTATTTTAAATCATCTTCAGGATTACTTTAAGCCAGAATTTTTAAATCGTTTTGATGGCATCGTAGAATTCAACTCTCTTACAAAGGAGAACCTCCTGGAAATAGTTGATTTGATGCTGGACGATGTCAATGACGCTTTGAGCCAACACGAAATCACGCTGAATGTCGATCAGCAGGCAAAAGAAAAACTGGTTGACTTGGGTTATGACCCTAAAATGGGAGCACGTCCTTTAAGAAGAGTCATTGAAGAACAAATTGAAGATAAAATCGCTGAATTTTATTTAAACAATCCGGAACCAGGAGAAATATTGGCAACAGTTGAAAATGATGCTATCGTTATTACTAAAAAATCCCCATCTAAATCTGTTAGTGAAATGCAAAGTAACGATAGTGGAGAAACGGGTTCTGATTAATTCCAGTCCTTAATCCAATTAAATTTCAATCATCAAACAAACGGCTCATTCTTTATTCAAAAAAAACATTAACATCTCAGGTTCATTGTATTGAACCTGAATGTTAATGTTTTTTTATTTATTATAATAATGACGTCAGTTCGACTTCTGGGTATTTATCGCTGAACCATCTCATAGCAAACCGGTTTTCAAATAAGAATAGCGGCTGATCGAAGCGATCTCTTACAAGCATATTTCTACTTGACCCCATATTTTCATCCAATTGTTCCGGATCGACCCATCTGGCGATACGGTTACCTATCGAAGTCATAATGACTTCCGAGTTATACTCATTTCGCATTCGATGTTCGAAAACCTCGAATTGAAGTTGCCCGACAGCACCGATAATATAGGTTTCTGTGTGATAGGATTTATAGAGTTGAATTGCACCCTCTTGCACAAGTTGATTGATCCCTTTATGAAATGATTTTTGCTTCATAACGTTTTTCGGTTCAACCTTCATAAATAGTTCAGGTGTAAATTGTGGCAACTCTTGATATTCTATCTTATCTTTGCCTTCATATAAAGTATCCCCTATTTGAAAATTACCTGTATCATAAAGGCCAATAATATCTCCTGCTACAGCATCGGTAACAATTTCTCTACTTTCAGCCATAAATTGAGTTGAATTTGAGAGTCGGATTTTTTTATCTGAACGTGATAATGTCACGTCCATCCCTTTTTCAAATTTACCGGAGCATATTCTTAAAAACGCAATTCTATCTCGATGACGCGGATCCATGTTGGCTTGTATTTTAAATACGAATCCTGAAAAAGTTGGTTCTGTAGGCAGAACGGTATCTCCCTCTCTTGTTTTGTGAGAAGATGGCTCGGGAGCAAATTGCAGGAAGGTTTCCAAAAATGTCTGTACGCCAAAATTATTTAAGGCAGAACCAAAAAATACAGGTGTCAATTTCCCTGCGGCGATAGCTTCTTCAGAAAACTCATTCCCCGCTTCTTTAAGAAGCAGAGCCTCTTCAAGCACTTGCTTGTACAGGCTATCTTTTTTTATATTGTGTTCGCCTTCAATCTCCCCCTCTGAATTAAGCGGGATAAATCGTTCGCCCTTATTTGATTCTTCAGGTCTAAATGCTTCAATTCGATTGTGGTATAAATCATATAGTCCTAATAAGGTTTTACCAGATCCTATCGGCCAGTTCATTGGATAAGCATCGATCTCCAACACTTCTTCCAATTCTTCTATGAGTTCTAAAGGTTCTCTACCATCTCTGTCTAGCTTGTTCATGAAAGTGAAAATCGGAATGCCTCTCATACGACAAACTTTAAATAATTTCTTAGTCTGTTCCTCTATACCTTTTGCGCTATCAATGACCATGACAGCAGCATCCACCGCCATTAATGTACGGTAAGTATCTTCGGAAAAATCTTCATGTCCGGGAGTGTCTAAAATATTGATACGTTTGTCTTCGTAGTCAAATTGCATAACTGAACTTGTGACAGAGATACCTCTTTGTTTCTCTATTTCCATCCAGTCAGATTTTGCAAATTTACCAGATTTCTTTGCTTTAACTGTTCCGGCTTCTCTAATAGCGCCACCGAAAAGTAATAATTGTTCGGTAATCGTTGTTTTACCCGCGTCGGGGTGGGAAATAATAGCAAACGTTCTTCTTCTTTTCACTTCTTTATTTAACTCATTATTTTTATTTTCAGTCAATGTAAACGTCCTTAATCTTTATATTTATTTTTTTTCTAATGATGAATACTTAGTTAACTTTTCTTCTCGATACATTTTAAATAGATAGGTTCCTATTGTCTTCAAAATAGCAAAAAGCGGTACGCCTATCAACATTCCAATCAACCCAGCAATTTTTGCGGAAGCCAATAACACCAATATAACTGTCAGCGGATGAATTGCCAAGGATTTACCGACTAATAAAGGCGTGAAGAAATTGCTGTCCAATTGTTGAGCAATTAAAACAAAGATAGCTACCAGTATTGCCCGTGCCGGTGATTCGATCAGTCCAACCACGATTGCCGGTCCTGCACCAATAAATGGACCAATAATAGGGATGAAATTAGTAATAGCCGCAAAAATTGATAACAGAAAGGCAGAAGGCAGATTGACTACTGAATACAGGAGAAAGAGTAGGACGCCTACTAGTAAGGACGCCAACCCTTTCCCGCTAATATAACTTGAAATCGTATCATCAGTTTTCATAATGATTTCTTTGACATTCCTTTTATACTTTAATGGCACAATGTCGACAACATGGGGTAAAAATTTCTTACCGTCATGAAGCATGTAGAATAATATGACTGGAACTGTGATCAACAAGAAGGCTACTTCAGTAAAAGCCTGAATAGCGCTTCCTGCCCCTGAGACAATTCCAGTTAAGAAACGTGACCCAATATCTCTCATCCACATTTCCAAATTCTCTAAAGCTAAGTTGATATCGATCTGCTGCATCCACGGTTCTTCTGCCAAGCGGTTCGTGTATATTTCCAGTCCACTTATTAATTCAGGTATACCGGAAATCAAATTGGATGTTTGCTCTATCAGCATAGGAATGCCCAATAGAATCGAGATGACAATGAAACCAACTAATAATATCATTACAATTATGATACCAACTATCCTTTTCACTCTGAAACGTTCGAGCAATTTAACTAGAGGATTCAATAAATAATACAAGAAACCGGCAAGAAGCAATGGCATGAATAATGCAGTTAGTATGCCCATTAACGGATTCAATATAAAATCAATGCGTTGGAGCAAGTAAATAAGTATGGCAACTGCCAATAACCAAACCGTCCAGAACATTAATTTGGATTCTTTCCAATTGATCACTTTATCCCCCTCTTATTAAATCATTTCTCTTACATTATAGTAGACCTGATGCTTTATTAAAAGAGCATTTGCGGATATATTGACCTAAATGTTAAATATTGCTATAGTAAGACATAATTTCAGAAAAGAGGGATACTATGAATTTTCTTACTACTACCGACACATCTTCTCAAATTTACCTTGATGCCATAGAGATAAGAAAGATAGTTTTTATAGAGGAACAACAAGTTGATGAATCATTAGAAATTGATGACTTGGAGGATAAAACCTTGCATATCGTTGGATACAAAGACAAGTCCCCTGTCTGTACTGCTCGTTTACTTAAAAAAGAGGATGGATCGGTGAAAATACAACGCGTCGCTGTTCTTGCTGCTTATCGAAAACAAGGCCTAGGTAAACTGCTACTCGAGCAAATCGAAAAAATTGCCAAAGAACAATTAAATGCCTCACGTCTTGTTCTTGATTCACAAGACCATGCCATCTCATTTTACGAAAAAATCGGCTATTCTGTAGAAGGTGACGGATTTTTAGATGCCGACATACCACATCACTTCATGCAAAAAGCTATTTAAATCTTTCTCTTATTTTTGTTCTTTATCATCTGATCTCTTTAGTAGCGTTTGTCTTTTTAGTTTATTTTCAGATAATCTTTTTTCTTTTTCTGCATTGTCTTTTTCTAATACAAATTGACCGTTGTCTCTTATTCTTATAACAAAAACATCCCCAAATTCATATGCTGGGGGTAAGATCGAAACTGGAACATAGATAGGGTCATCTTCATCATCCGGAATCAAACAAGCTACGTTATTTTCGATTTCTTCCAGCACCACATACATTACCCTTCCTCCTCGGTAAAGATATCGATTTCATTGTTCTCGTTAACAACAATATGAATCGTTCCATAATTATCCGTTCCTAAAAGCTCTGCTGGATGATTATCAAATAATTGGAGAATCTCTCTATGAGGATGTCCATATTGGTTTCCAACGCCAGCCTGATATACAGCAACGGATGGATTGATTGCTTGTAACCATTTCTCACTCGTGCTTTCATTCGAACCGTGATGACCTAACACCATAATGTCAGATTGAAGACTTGCGGACGCTTCGTTTAAAATACGCTTTTCAACGTCAGCATTTACATCACCCGTATGCATCAATACTGTGTCCCCAAGCGTAATACGTGTGACAATGGACTCATCATTTTGATTGCTTTGCTTTTCATTTTCCAATGGATGAAAGACTTCGATTGAGAATGCACCCATCTCTGTCGTGTAACCATCTTTCGGCTCAGTATATATCGCGTCTGACTTTAGCAAAGCGTCCAATAATCTACTGTACGTTTGACTTGTATGATCCATCCCATTCATCCACACTTCATTAACTTGGAAATAGTCCAGCACTAAATCGCCATTCCCTATATGATCCGCATCGTTATGAGTGAATATGAGTAAATCAATTTCTGCTCCAATTCCAATCTCAGCATTCAGATAGTCAATGATGCGCGGTTCACTGTCATTATAACGTCCCGTATCGATCAATATCGTTGTGCCGTCATATCCTTTCAATAAGACGGATGATGCTTGGCCCATGTCAAAAAAATGATAGTCGGCCAGTTTCTCACTTTTTTTGTCCTTATTGAAATATGAGCCGAGTGAACGGATTTGAGAAGATATCTCATTTGCATACGTTTCTATCCATTGATAAGAAATGTTATTTTTTCCAAACCATGACCCCAATAAAAAAGCAACACTAACAAGTAGTGTCGTCAATAAAATGGATAAGGGTTTATTGATATTTGTCTTTTTACGCTTATATTTTCTAGTCACGACGCATACTCTCCAATTGATTACTTAATAAAATCAAATCTTCCGATAAGGGAGCTTCTACTTCAAGCTGATGGTCTGTAAACGGATGCTTGAAGCTAACTTTGGCACAGTGCAAAGCTTGCCTGTCAATAAGATTATTATTTGCTTTAGAGTTATATAATGTGTCTCCAATCAAGCCATGATTTAAAGCGGCAAAATGCACTCTGATTTGATGCGTTCTTCCCGTGTGCAATTGAACTTTTACTTTTGTCGCATTAGCATATCTTCGTTTCACCCAATACTCCGTTAGCGAAGGTTTCCCCAAATCATCGATTTGCCTCTTAATGATCGAATCTTCCATCCGACCAATCGGCTTATTGATAAGTCCTGAAGATTTCTCTATTATCCCCTCAGCAAATGCAACATATTCCTTATAGAGCTCTTTATTTTGTAATAGTTGATCTAAATAAGAATGGGCTAAGGAATGTTTAGCGAAAATCATGACACCCGAAGTATCTTTGTCCAAACGTGTAACAATGTGTATTGTTTTATGCTTATACTCATTCTTTTCGATATACCCCTTCACTCGATTTGCCATCGTATGATTTTTATAGAGTGATGAGGGGACGGAAGGGACTTTACTTGGTTTATTGAGGATAAGAAAATGATCATCCTCAAATAAGACCTCAATCTTTTCATGCGAGATTTCCAAAATATCGTTGCTGGCTTCAGTAGGTATAGTTAGAGAAATAAAATCCCCCGGCAATACCATTTTCCTGACACGACTGAGTTCATGATTAACTTCTAAACGCCCCCCTTGAAACTTTACTTTTGCAAGAAGTCGTTTGGAAATGTTTTTTGTTTTTAGAAACGATTTCAGAGTCATTGGTTGGTGACTCTCAACTGTCCATTCTATCTTCATTTTTTGATTTTACTCCTAAAAAAGCATCTTCCACACGATTCCAAAAATGAGTATGCTGATATTGCGCAAACCTGATACGTTCTTTTGCAATTTGAAATCGTATGTAGTCAACTTCAGTCTCGGCTGAAACTAATTGATCAATGGTTAAAGTGAATTTAGTCGTAGCAATTGGCTTTATTTTTATCCATTCATTAGGAGCTATAATCATTGGTGAGCTGAGCGTTCTGAATATACGATTATTCAGTGACGCTATCTCGGTCAATTGTAAGGCTTCCAATCTTGGATGTAACACTGCACCGCCAATGGATTTATTGTAGCCGGTTGAGCCGGTAGGTGTAGATATGCATACACCATCTCCTCTAAAACGTTCAAAGTGCTCCTCTTTAATGTAAACATCACAAACTAGAGTTCCATCAGCGATTTTGACAATAGATTCATTTAATGCTAAAAAGTGTTTGTTTTTCAGCTTGTTCTTGTAGATGACCTCAACGTCAAGTAATGGATAGTCTATAAATTCACCATTATCGTTTTCTAAGCTATCAACTAATTCAGCTAAATTATACTGTCTCCAATCTGTATAAAAGCCTAAATGCCCCGTATGAACCCCTATGAAACGAACACTATCCAAGAGGTGAGCATACCGATGAAATGCTGACAATAATGTTCCGTCTCCCCCGACAGATATTATAATATCCGGTTGATGAGTGACGATCTCCAACATGGTATTATCCAGTAATTTCTTTAGTTCGCGCGTTACTCCTATTGATTCTTCAGTATTGTTCTGAACGATTGCAATTTTCACTATAACTTTCCTTCCTTTACATCAATTACTCTTGAGAATAACGGAAGTCCTTTTGAATTTCTTTTATTTCTTCTCTAATGGTAGACATTTCTTCATCTAATTGAAAAGCTGATTCAGCAGCTTTCTGTAATCTTCTATTAATTTCATCCGGGAATTCACCTTGATATTTATAATTGAGTGAATGCTCTATAGAAGCCCAAAAATTCATGGCCAGGGTCCTGATCTGGATTTCCACTAAAACCACTTTTACTTCATCGATTAATTGAACCGGATACTCACATATTAAATGATATGACCGGTAACCACTATCTTTCTTATGGTTAACATAATCCTTTTCGTACACTACTTTAATATCATTGCGCTTTTTCAACATAGCTACCACATCATGTATATCTTCTACAAAAGGACACATAATTCTAATCCCTGCTAAATCTTCCATATCAGTTTCAAGCTTATCGAGTGAAATGTTTCTCGTTTTAGATTTAAATAAAATACTGTTGATAGGCTTGACTCGACCTGTTACAAATTCTATGGGGCCATGTTCTTTTCTTAAAAGGTACATCCCTCTCAAACCTCGTAACTTCACTTTTAATTCATCAACTGTCTGGTCGTAAGGAAGCAGGAAAAGTTCCCAATCTCTATTCATATCCTCAACCTTCTCTACTTTAATTTAGTTGTTATTATTGATATCATTGTAACATATTTTCATAAAATACCGTAGCAAGGGAATTGAGGGACTGATATGAAACAAGAAGTAGAAATCGAATACAAAAACTTATTAACCGAAGCAGAATACATGAAACTAAAACAAATATTTTTCAATGACGAAGCCATACCCGTTACTCAAGAGAATTACTATTTCGACACCGAAGACCATACTTTGAAAAACAATCAATGTGCACTTAGAATAAGAATAAAGGGAAATCATGCCGAAATGACTTTAAAGACTCCATTTGAAGGACATCATACGGAAACAACAATTGATTTAGATACTGATAACGCAAAAAAAATGATTGCATCCGGTACCTTTACATTGCCCGAGGATCTTATCTCTGTTCTCAAAAAAGAAAACATTTCAATCGATCCAAGTGTTTTTATAATAGCTGAACTAAAGACTGATCGATTAGAAGTGATCGATCCACATTCTATCATTGTATTAGACAAAAGTTATTACTCTAACCAACAAGATTTTGAGCTGGAAATTGAATCAGATTCAAAATCTACTGGTGAAGCATTATTTAATCAAATACTGAAGGATAACGGTATACCTCTAAGACCCACAACAAATAAAATTGCTCGTGCCTTTAAAGCAAAATTCATTTGAGATAAGTAATTCATTATGCTTGTGACTGAATTGTTACAAAGGATTTTTTTTCCTGCTATTTTTAGGCAGAATATTATATAAAACTAGTTTTATTTGTTAATCTATGTAATGTAATCAATTAGGAACAAAGAAACTCTATATAGATTGATTTGGTTAAGACAAAATATAAACTAGGTGAGTGTTGAAATGTTTTTAAATAATATAATTGAAGTTTTCTTATTTGTAAATCCATTAGGGCCGACATGTTTTGAAACCGAAAGAATAATTGAATCGTTTTCTAGTGAACGAGATGAGAAAGTCAACGTGCGCTTTATTCCTTTACTAAATTTCCACACTATCGGAAACATTATCAAAGAAACTGATAATCCGACTCTAGCCCATCGAAATCAACTCTACACCGACTCCTTTTATGCTAGCTTAGCCTTTCAATCCGCTTCGATGCAGGGCAGAAAAAAAGGCAGAAATTTTTTGATGGCTTTACAAGGTAAAGTTATCAACGAAGGCAAAGAAGTGACTAAAGAATTATTTACTGAAATTGCTGAATTGATTAAACTGGATTTAGAAATGTTTGAAGAAGATATTCAATCCGATTTTTCAAAATCAGCATTTAAAAAAGATCAGAGTTTAGCCCAAGAAATGAATATACAAAATGCGCCTTCTTGTGTTCTATATTCTGGGAACAATGATGACTATGGCTACCAGGTTGAAAATTCCATTACCAAACAATTACTTCATGGATTTTGTGACGAAAAAGTCCAAGTTGAAAAATCTAATGTTAATCGTTTGTCCCTACTACAAATGATGTAAGAATCAATTGAACGTCATATTTTTTTAAGAAAGCCACTCTCACGATATTCAGTTTTTCAATTGAATAAAGGAGAATGGCTTTTTTATGTTTTTTTTATTGGTAAAATCATATCTAAAATCCTTGCTCTTATCTGCTTTAAACTGTCTGTTTTAAATAGAATTCAAAGCTTTTTCCAACTCATCTAAACGTTCTTCAAACACTGTCATTGCTCTCTCTAAATAATCTCTTTCAGTCATATCAACGCCTGCTTTTTTCATTACTTCAATTGGATAATCACTGCTGCCTGATTTTAAATATGAAAGGTATTTATCTAATGCGCCTTCTTCTTCTTTCAAAATCTTGTCAGCTAACGCTGTGGCAGCACAAAAACCTGTTGAATATTGATATACATAATAATTATAGTAGAAATGTGGAATACGTGCCCATTCAAATTGGATGGCATCATCTTTTTCAACGGCATCTCCGTAATATTTTGCATTTAGATTTCTATAATTTTCGCTCAAATAGTCTGCTGTTAGTGGCGTACCCTTTGCAACTTCTTCATGCATAAAGTGTTCAAATTCAGCAAATTGTGTTTGTCGGAAGACGGTGCCTTTAAACCCATCTAAATAATGGCTCAAGACGTAAGCTCTTGCTTTAGGATCTTTGGTTGTTTCTAGTAGATAATCAGTAAGTAAATTTTCATTCGTTGTAGATGCAATTTCTGCTAAAAAGATAGAATAGTTACCATATACATACGGTTGATTCTTTCTGGTAAAGTAGCTATGCGCACTATGGCCTAGTTCGTGAACAAGCGTGTAAAGATGATTGAGCGAATCGTGCCAGTTTAATAAGATATAAGGATTGGTGTCATACATACCTGAAGAATAAGCCCCGCTCCGTTTTCCTTTGTTCTCAACAACATCAATCCAACGGCTATTAAAAGCATCATCCAAAACAGCTTTATATTCAGGTCCGAGTACGTCTAATCCTTCGAATGTTTTTTCTTTTGCATCTTCATAAGTGAATTTCAGGCTGGCTTCTCCAGTAATAGGCGTATATAAATCGAACATGTGCAATTCGTCTAATCCTAGCACCTGTTTTCTCAAGTTCATATATCTATGCAGAAGAGGCAAATGATCATTTACTACTTCGATTAAAGTATCATGAACAGCTTCCGGAATATGGTTATCAGATAAAGCACTTTCTCGAGCTGATTTGAAATGATGGACTTTCGCTTGATAATTATGATGTTTGACGTTGGCTGACAAGGTACTGGCAAATGTATTTTTAAAGCTTTCATAGACTTCATACATTTTCTCAAACGCTTCTTTTCTTACTTCTTTATTAGTACTTTCTAGAAGTTCTCCAAACATTCCATGAGATAACTGGACATCTTCTCCATCTTCCCCTTTGACCATCGGAAATTTCAAATCAGCGTTATTCAAGACACTGAATGTTTGGCTTGAAGAAGTAAGCACTTCACTCGCAGCTGCTAACAAACCTTCCATTTCAGCTGAAAGTACATGCGCTTTATTGGCAGTCAATTGTGAGATGTAATGTTTATATTGTTCTAACTCTTCTTTTTCTTCAAAATAATTGGCTAGTTGTTTTTCAGGTAAAGCGATTAGTTCCGGTTCAAACCAGGACGTAGCTTCTTGAGATAAAGCGGCAAGATAACGCGCTCTATCATTCATTGCTTGATAGGTGCTATTTGCAGTATCCTGATCATTTTTTAAATGGGCATAAACAAAAAGGGCACTTACTTTTCTGGAAAGATTCAGCATCGACTCCAGTGCCTGAAGAAATGTCTTTGCATCAATTCCAAGTTTTCCTTGAAATTTTTTGACATCTTTTAACGACTTTTCAGTATCTTTGAAATCTTCCTCCCATTTTTCATCAGATTTATAAATAACAGTAAGATCCCACGTTTGTTCTAAAGGTATTTCAATTCTTAAAGGCAATACTTTTGATTCAGTCATTAAACTTCCTCCTATACTTTTATGAACAAATCAATGATAACATAATTTGAAAACGAATAGAATATCTATTGCTTTTTTAATTTATCACTCTTCCCTACTCATTTAATCCTCATTCTCTGAAAATGTTTTTATGGCGAATCCATTTTTCATCACCGACTTTTTTCATTACTTCATTTGCGCATAATTTTTCAATATACTCAAAAAAAGGCTGGTTTAAGTAAGCAGCATTCACATTGGGCATACCTTGAAAAACGAGCTCTTTTTCATTTTCCCATTCTTTAATTTTACGTACCATAACGTTTGTCGTTATAACATGATAGGATTCAAAATTCCCCAACCATACTAACATTAAGAATTTCCATTGATATGAAAATGTAGCGATCATCCATTCGTTCGGAACAATATAGAAAATAGTATTAGGTAAAGACTCAATAGACACACCACTCTCATACATAAGTTCAAAAAAGTGTCTGCTTTTTTCATATTTATAAAAAGATAACTGATATAAATACTCTTTTTGCTCTTTTTTATTTTTAACAACGAACTGACCGGTTCTTTCCTTCTTACCGGGAGTCCTGAATATATCTTTTAATGTGCTGGAGAAAGTCAAACTCTTTTTAGTGTAGTGAATCTTACTGTGGGAACCTGAAAAATCTGATAACATTTCCAGCTTTTTTCTCTTCTGATCTAATTGAAACAAATAAAACCTTTCATTTGAATCCATTGATATGTAGGTAAAATGTATTGTATTAAATTTTTCTGATACTTTTAATTTAGGACCTAAAATCCAAAAAACATAATACCCGTTTCTTTTGTAACCTCTAGTTCTGGATGTTATCATCTCTTTCGAAATAGGACTGCACTGATATTCAATAGCTATGTTTATTCCTTTATAATTGATGAGCAGGTCTGGTCGCTGTTTTAATGCAGGTAAAAACGCTTCTAATTGAACCTCTATTTTTTCTTTTTTAAACCAGTTATAAAGCAGCAGCTTCCCTTCCATATGCTCCTCAGTTTCACCCTCGGAGAAAGTCTTACAATTACTATTATTCCGGTGTGAAAAATGAGATTGATAAATCGACCCATTCTTGAAAATCACTTCTTCTTTACAAGCCGGACAGAAACATTCTTCATTATAATTATAATCACTAGCTTTTATAATGTTACACTGCTTATCAATTGCTATAAACATTATTAAATCGCCTCGCTTATTTTCTTTTCTTACAGTATTAATATTTACTAACTATTTTTTTTGTAACGAAAAAACCCACAGAAAATTAAATTTCTGTGGGTTTTACTAGTTATTATAATTTTCATTTGAAGTGATAGCGTGTTAACTCTAATGCGTTCTTCTCCATTATTTTCTCGGCATATTCATTCAAGACTTCCGGCGTTGTATTCGTTTTATTTCCAAACTCTAAAGCAATGGCTATTTCCTCATCACTTGTCTTTTCAACCATCTCATCTACAAAGAAAGTTAAATGAAGATAGTATCTATTTTTGTAGCTATAAAGAGTTGACATGCCACTTTCTAAAAACAATGATTTGGAAAGTGATATCATCTGTTCAAAACTCTCTAAAGCAATCACGACTTTTTTGGTCGTGTTATCACCTTTAGTGTATTCATCAATTTCATCAAGTGATTCCTCATTTTGATTAATATTATCATCAATTTGCTCTTTCAACGTGTCTAGCGAATCAACTTCTTCTTTAAAATTAGTTCCTTTACTAATAAATAATTCTAATCCGTTATTATTCGGCATGACTTGAAAAGTGACCGCTTCAGATTCTTGAAATTCTTCATCAATATCAACTTCTTCCAAGATACTATAAAAAAACTTTTCAATTTGTTTTTGATTTCCTAACAAATCAAGAAAAGTGATACCACGTTCTTCTAAATCAGTGTTTTCAATGACCACACGAATAGTATCATCGTTGATATATTCTATTTCCATTATTCCACACCTCGCATTTCTTTGGAATAAACGTCCCGCTGGGATAATTTTACTGTACTATCGATAGATAGCACTCTAGTTATTATACAAAAGCTGTTCTCTAAATACAAGTAACAACTGTATGTAAATCGATGTAGAAATGTGACAGTTTATAAAAAGAATCGACAAATGTAATTGTCGATTCTTTTTATAAACTATTTAACTTTGTGTTAAAGCTACTAACCGTTGTGCTTTCTGTAATTCGATTTCTCTGATTGCTCTCGGTACAAACTGACGAATCTCATCTTCGTTATACCCAATTTGTAATCTTCTTTCATCTAAGATAATTGGTCTTCTGATCAATGTTGGATTGTCTTGAATCAATACAAACAATTCTTTTAAAGACAACTCATTTAAATCGATATTTAATTCTTTAAATGCTTTGGACCGTGTAGATATGATATCTTCCGTTCCACCTTCAGTTAATCGCATGATAGCTTTTATTTCTTCAATTTCCAAAGGATTATGAGCCATATTTTTCTCTGTATAAGGGATGTCGTACTCTTCTAACCATGCTTTTGCTTTTCGACAAGATGTGCAACTAGGTGTTGTGAATAATGTAACCATTATGTATTTCTCCCCTCAATTATGTTTAATTAATAAAACCGAGTGAAACTGTTTACAATTATTATAATAGCTTAAATGTGACGGAATGTAAACCCCTTTTGTCATTTTTCCGTCAAATTCATTCTTTTTATTCGAAAAATTAATATAAAACCCTACAGGATAAGGTTTTTTTAACATTACTTAATTTTATATTTTAAATCAATTTATAATTATTATAAATAAAGGTTGTCAATTTGAACAAAAAAAACATGAACAGCTGATTAAACTAATCAGCTGGTCACACTTTTTTTGTAAGCTATTATTAAATCAGTAAAATAAATCGACTAATTCATCTGTATCAACATTGCCAAAATATTTATTTTTATCAATGTTATCGAAAGTTTCTTTGATAGCCTTTCTCGTATAAGGAATACCCTTAAATTTGTTTTCCACATCTTCTATTTCACCTAGACCAAAGAAATCTCCATAAATACGGATGTCTTCGATGTTACCTTTTCTAACATTCATCTTGACTTCTACCGTTCCCACAGAGAGTCGTTCACTCCGTTCCATATCAAATTCAGGAGATTTTCCATAATTCCAATCCCAGTTAGCCGTATACCGCTTAGCAAAAACTTCTATCTTTTCCCAATCTTCATCTGTCAACACATATTCTTTTATATTTTCTTTGGAATCAGTATCATAGATATGAAGAAGCAATTGATCTCTAAAGTCTTTTGCATTCATAAACTGATATGAATCATCCAAGAAAGGTTTGATATTAGTTACACGACTTCTTATGGATTTGATTCCTTTTGATTCTAATTTATGTTTTTTTGGTTTTAGAGCTTTTACTATCGCTTCAATTTGCGAATCGAACATCAGTGTTCCGTGAGCCGTCATGCGACCATTTTTAGCATACATAGCGTTTCCCGAGAATTTCTTCCCATCAATGACCAAATCATTTCTTCCTTTTAATTCAGCTCCTTCTACCCCCATTTCATGCAAAGCATCTATAACAGGTAAAGTGAATTTTTTGAAATCTCGGAAAGAATCACCATCATCTTCAGTGATAAAACAGAAACACAAGACGCCCATATCATGGTATACTGCTCCTCCACCAGAAAAACGACGAACAACTTCTAATTCATTCTCTTCCACATAAGAAGTATTGACCTCTTCATATGTATTCTGATTTCGTCCAATAATGATTGAGTTATTATTAATGTAAAATAAAAGAATCGGTTCATCTAATTTGACTTCATTTAACAAGTAATATTCTATAGCTAAATTAATTCTCGGATCATGGATCTCTTTCCCGTCACGCTCATTTTTAACATAGTACATATTATCTTCTCTCCTTAAACATTTATTATCATTTCCTTATGTGCTAGTTCGATCGGTATAGATGGTGCTTCATCTTGTGCTTGTTCAACTAATTGATTCAGATCTCCCGTTTGGGGTAAATGAGTGAGTAGCAGCTTCTTGACGTTTGCCTTATTTGCTATTCTCCCACATTCTTTAGCTGTCATATGCACAGTATGATTTTCCATTCCCTCATAAAAATTACTATCTGCTATCAGTAAATCTGCATCTTTAGCAAATCCTATAAAATCCTCTTTATATCCAGAATCAGCAGTAAAGACCATTGTCTTATTACTTTTTTCTTCGGTAATTCTAAATGCATAGCACGGTACAGGATGAAGTGTTTTCATATGTTCGATCTTGAATGGTCCAATAGTCAGTTCCGACTCTTCATTAAAAGCAATGCCTTGACTGACATTTTCAAAAGACATTTTATTGAAATTATCTACATCCTCGTTATGACAATAGATGGGTAATAGATGAGGCTTGTTTCCTTTGTCATCTCTTTTTAATAAACGAGTAAATTGCAAGACACCTAAGTCAGCAATATGATCATGATGGTAATGAGACAACAAAACAGCATCCAGATCGATCGGATCAACGTACTTTTCCAACGTTAATAAACTGTTACTTCCGACATCAAGCAAAAGGTGAAAGTCATTTAATTCAATCAAGTAGGAACTTGTCCCTACCCCTTTAGTTGGATAACCTCCATAGAAACCTAAAACAGTGACCTTCATAATAATCTCCCTTCTTATTCCATAGTCTATTATTAGAATACGTTTCTGAGTAAAAAAAAACAACTAAAACTCTTTTTTATCAAAAGTTTTAGCTGTTTTTCTAGTATACCGAACAAATAATATGCTTCAAAAAACTAAATTGTATTTTTAATATATGTTATTGCTTCTTTACTTATTTTATTTGCTTGGGCAATACAGTTATTAATGCCAAACCCATTGACACCATTTCCCGCCAAATAAAGACCCGGATAATTTTCGTTTAAAAATTCCATCAAATTTATTCGTTTTTCTTCATGCATTAGCGTAAATTGAGGGATAGCATTTGGCCAGCGCTTGATAATTTTATAATTAGGCTTGCTACCAATATTTAACATCCTTGATACATCCTCTAGTATCTCTTCCTCTATTTGTCTATTGCTTAAGGACATCATGACGCCGTCCCCATTACGGCCGAAATAGACGCCTAACAGCTCTTCATCTTTGTCTTTAAAATGATTCCACTTTTTATTTAACCAAATGACACTTTGGATATATGAATTGTTGCGTCTAACAGACAACAAACCATTACCTTTAGGAGGGTTCTGGATGGAGTCCTTCGGAAAACTAAATAACATGAACCCAACTGAGCCCATTTTAATTTCTTTAAAGTAATCACTTAATTCGATATCAGAAAACAGCTCTTGATATGATCCAGAATCTGTCGCTACTACGATGGAATCAACTCTTAACTGCTCTTTCTTATTTATGTTTAAAATATAAGTACCGTTGATGCTCTTTTTAATTTCAGTCACTTTTTTTGAAAATCTAATGCTCTCATTCACTCTAATAGCTAATTCATTCGTCAGCGTTTCAAGGCCGTCTTTAAATGTCGCATACATTCCGTCACCATCCCATATTTCCGGATGGTTCTCCAAAGCTTTCGTCCACGATCCATACTCTTTCTCTAATTCTATAATGGGTTCATTAAAACCACGGATACCTATTTCATCGATATCACTTGAATAGATTTTCGAAAAGTATGGCTCGGCTACATATTCAGCCATTTCTTCTCCAATACGTTGAGCAAAGTATCCTTTTGTCGTTAATTCTTGTGTCGTTTCTTTTTGAGAAAAATAAGTATTTCTTAAGAATGCCAGTTTTCCCTGAAAGGAAATTAGCTCATAGTTCCAAATATCTGTTCGTTTTACAGGAATTCCTTTATAGGTGGGATATTCAAAATGATATAACTTATTAAATGCAAATACATCTTGTTTCCCATTTTGACTTAATTCAATATTATCCTCTAATTTTAATTCTTTTATCAAATTCATTGCTTCAGGTAACCGTGTATCGATAGACTCTGCTCCTAAATCAATAAATTGTTCGCCAAATTTCATGGTAAATAATTTTCCACCTGAACGAATGGATGATTCCAACACAATCACTTCCACAGGAAGGTTCTCTTCATCTACCTGTTTTTTCAAATGATAGGCAGTAGTTAATCCGGTGATTCCACTACCAATTATAGCAATTCTTTTTTTGACTTTATCCATTCATCTTTCCCTCGCAAACTATAATAATACCCATATACTCCATTCGATATTACATAATTAATACTGATAATAATCGATGTATTACATTTAGTTACTTTACATTGGAGAATGTATAGTTATCTTACGTTCTATAACAACGTGATCCATTTTATTATACCATGAAGCGGAAAGAATACATTAAATGATTTTGACTCTATATTCTAAAAAAAAAAAAGCCATATAATTATGAGTAAATATTACTCATAATTATATGGCTTATGGTTCACGTTTACTTATTTAATGCGTCTTTAGCTTGATCTGTTAATGACGTAAATGCTACTGAATCATTGATTGCTAAATCAGCTAACATTTTACGGTTTATATCGATATCAGCAAGTTTTAATCCATGCATAAATTTAGAATAGCTTAAGCCATTAATACGTGATGCTGCATTGATACGTGCAATCCATAATTTACGGAAATTACGTTTGTTTTGCTTGCGGTCTCTGAAAGCATACATATATGATTTCATTACTTGTTGTTTTGCAACTTTAAACAAGCGATGTTTCGCACCATAATACCCTTTAGCTAACTTTAAAACGCGTTTACGGCGTCTGCGGGTTACTGTTCCACCTTTTACTCGTGCCATTGTTGTTCTTCCTCCTTCAATACAATCCTATGAATCTAAATTATTATTTCATATAAGCTAATTGCTGTTTGATACGTTTGTAGTCACTAGCAGAAACCAGAGTAGATTTGCGTAAATTACGTTTTTGTTTTTGTGATTTATTCGCAAACATATGGCTAGTTTTAGCATGACCCCTTTTTAATTTTCCAGAACCAGTTCTTTTGAATCTTTTTGCTGATCCACTATGCGTTTTTTGCTTAGGCATTTTAATTTTCCTCCAATACTCTTATCTAAAATTTTAAGCAGACTTAAATTCAATATAAGTCTAAAGCTTATTACTTTTCACTTTTCGGTGCGAGCATTAAGAACATGCTACGGCCATCCATCTTAGCCTTGGACTCAACTGTTGAAATATCAGATGCTTCTTCCGCCATACGTTCCAACACTACACGTCCAAGGTCCTTATGAGTTATAGCTCGACCTCGGAAACGAATAGAAACTTTAACTTTATCGCCTTTTTCTAGGAATTTACGAGCGTTACGCAATTTCGTGTCAAAATCATGGTCATCAATAGTTGGACTCAATCGAATCTCTTTTATATTAACAACTTTTTGATTTTTTCTTGCTTCACGTTCTTTTTTCTGCTGTTCATAGCGAAATTTACCGTAATCCATGATACGAGCCACTGGTGGTTTAGCATTGGGAGAAACGAGCACTAAATCCATACTAGCTTCTTCTGCCAGCTTCATTGCTTCTTTTGTTTGGATTACGCCTATCTGTTCACCGTCTTTACCTATCAATCGTACCTCATTAGCACGAATACGGTCGTTGACAATCATGTCTTTTGCTATGGTGGTCACCTCCAAAGTATTTGCGAGAAAAACACAGAAAAAGACGACATTCCTATAAGTTATAGAAATCCCGCCTTGTCTCCGCATAAAAACACAATTCATTGCGTTTAATTATATATACGTTCATATCTGCCCAGAGATTTTAATCTGCTTAGGCGAGAAGCGGGAGCTTCTGCTTTGTTTTTCCAACTTATTAATAATACCAACAATTAGAATCAGTGTCAAGTAAATATTTGTTTTCAGTTATTTTTTTCCTTCTTCTAAAAGTGTATTCATGAATTCATTCAAATCAATTGTATCAGTTTTCTTCTCACCGTATTTACGCACAGACACTGTTCCTGCTTCCATTTCGTTATCGCCGATAACAAGTTGGTAAGGAATTTTCAAGGTTTGAGCTTCTCGAATTTTATACCCCATTTTTTCGTTACGCATATCTACTTCTACACGTAATCCTTTTGAAGCCATTTTTTCCTGCAACTCTTTTGCATAGTCCCCATGAATATCTAAATTAACTGGAATGATTTTAGCTTGAACAGGCGCTAACCAAGTTGGGAACGCTCCTTTATATCGCTCGATCAAATACGCAACAAATCGTTCCATCGTAGATACAATTCCTCGGTGGATAACAACTGGTCGGTGATTGTCTTGACCATCTTCACCGACATAAGTTAGATCGAAGCGCTCGGGGAGCAAGAAATCAAGTTGGACCGTTGATAAGGTTTCTTCAATCCCTAATGCTGTTTTCACTTGAACATCGAGTTTAGGACCATAAAAAGCAGCCTCACCAATCGCCTCAAAGTATTCAAGTCCCATTTCATCCAGTGTCTCTTTTAGCATGGACTCTGCTTTTTCCCACATTGCATCATCATCGAAATATTTCTCAGTATTCTTAGGATCACGATAACTTAGACGGAAACGGTAATCTTTAATGTCAAAATCTTCATACACAGCCAGCATCAAGTCCACGACACGTCTGAACTCCACTTTGATTTGATCAGGACGAACAAAAACATGTGCATCATTTAATGTCATTTCGCGTACACGTTGCAGGCCAGATAAGGCGCCACTTTTTTCATAGCGGTGCATTTGACCTAATTCAGCAATACGGATTGGTAAATCACGGTAACTGCGCACATCATTTTTGAAGATCATCATATGATGAGGGCAGTTCATTGGACGTAACACCAGCATTTCGCCTTCACCCATATCCATTGGTGGAAACATATCTTCATGGTAATGATCCCAGTGTCCGGATTTTTTATAAAATTCAACATTAGCCATAATCGGTGTGTAGACATGTTCGTAGCCTAAGCTGATTTCTTTATCTGTGATATAACGTTCAATAATACGACGGATCGTTGCTCCTTTTGGTAACCAGAATGGTAAACCAGATCCTACTTCAGGAGACAACATGAACAAATCTAATTCCTTGCCCAATTTACGGTGGTCGCGTTCTTTAGCTTCTTCGCGCATTTTAAGGTAGTCTTTTAATGCCTTCTTGTCAAAAAAGGCAGTGCCATACACGCGCTGCATCATTTTATTGTCTGAATTGCCTCTCCAGTAAGCTCCCGCTAGAGAAAGCATTTTAAAGACTTGAATACGTCCTGTAGAGGGAACGTGCACGCCTCGACATAAATCGACAAAATCACCCTGTTTGTAAATAGAAATAATTTCATCTTCAGGTAATTCATTGATCAGTTCAATTTTATATGGATCATCCTTAAAGATATCTAATGCTTCTTCACGACTTACTTCTTGTCTTTCAATGGGTAAGTTTTCTTTGACAATATTCATCATTTCTTGTTCGATTTTGTCTAAATCTTCTTCTGTAATCGGCTCTTTTGTATCTGTATCATAATAAAAACCATTTTCGATAGTTGGTCCTACGCCGAATTTGACATCAGGATAGAGTCGTTTAATGGCTTGTGCCATTAAATGCGCTGTCGAATGACGTAACACGGATAAGGCGTCATCATGATCCGGTGTGACAATTTCCAATACCCCATCATTGTTTAAAGAGCGGTTAAAGTCAATGAGTTCTCCATTCCATTTTGCAGCTAATCCTTTTTTTTCTAATGATTTCGCTATGCTTCCTGCAATATCTTTAGGCGTTGTTCCCTGCTCCACTTCTTTAATTGTTCCGTCAGGTAATGTTACTTTGATTTTTTCGACCATTTTTTTCTCCTCCTTATTTAGGTAAACAAAAAGTCCCATTGAACAAGATAATCTCATTCAATGGGACGTCAAATTCTACGTGGTTCCACCCAAATTTGTAGAAACACATGATTTAGTGTCTTCTACCTTCATTACTCTTTAACGCAGAGGATACGACCATTTTTACTCAGTTTCAAAATAGTACTCGAAAGGGGTCAGTGATAGTTCGTCTTAAGAATGTCGCAGCAGTCATTCTCTCTCTGAAAAGATTATTTATCACAGATGTCTTTCTCATTGTTTTATAGTTTTGATAATATCACAGCTAAATTCTTTTTACAATACAATTTATTTATGTCTTCTGTTTTCTCCAGATATTTCAACTTCTTCTGCTAAAAAACGAATTCTCTCCATTATACGCTTAGCTTTAAGTGGTTCGTTTTCACCACGTTGAGACGTTGTCAGATGTTCGTTTTCCAATTGATTCATATTGAAATTTGAAGTAAAAAAGGTTGGCAGCTCTTCCTGCATACGGTACTGTAAAATAATACCCAGCACATCGTCACGTATCCAAGAGGACATGGAATCGGCTCCGATATCGTCAATCATGAGCAGTTTAGCCCGTTTGAAGCTGTCTAATTTATCTTCCGTTGTGTTTTTCCCAATCGAATTTTTCATTTCAACAGCAAACGTAGGGAAATGAACGATTGTCGATGAATATCCTTGCTCTGACAACTCATGGGCGATTGCCCCAAGTAAATATGTTTTCCCGACACCAAAAGCACCGTGTAAATATAATCCTTTGTGAAAATCTTTAGGATTATCAATATAGGATTCAATAAACGTCATCGCCTTCTCTAAAGCGACTTGACGTTTTTTAGTCACTTCGAAAGATTCAAATGATGCATTTTTTAAATCCTTCGGCAGAAAGACTGATTGGATCCGATTTTTTATTTTTTCTTCCGCTCGCTTGTTGACCAATTCGAGAGTCGGTACATAGGTTACATCTATACGGTGGTTATTTAATATAAGTTTCGGCACATATCCCGGAGCCAATCCTTCGTTCATTTTTTCTGCTTTCTTTTTTTCTGATACGAACTCATAAAGTTTAGAAGAACTTCTCTCAATGGCTGTTTTATCTAGGGACTCTCTATTATCTGCAATAAATTTTTTTACATCCGGATCTTTAAATACCTGGTTTTTCATAATATCTTGATATGTTTGATTCATTTTATTAGCATCCATCATTTTTCCAAGTTGATTTTTCAGACTTTTCATTAGTCGTCACCGCTTTTCTGCTTTCGGATTTTTCTTAATTTTTCTCTAAACGCTTCTTCCTCTTCTTTGCTGATCTTCTCATCTGTCTGTTCTGACTCACTAGCCCAGGATGGCAACGTTTCTTTTCTGCCGGAAGACTGCTTGTATTTGGATTTTGATCGCGTTTGACTTTGTGTTTGTTTGTTTTTTTCTCGAACCGAATCATAGAGTTCTTTAACCTTTATGATTGCCTCTTCAGGCGAATTCACTTTGCTTTGAGCCCAGTCATTAGCGATTTTATTTGCTAAGTTTTTTTCTAAAGTAGGGGCATTCTTAACGACTAATATATAATTCATTAAAATATTAATCACGGCAGTGGATAAAGGCGCTTGTTCGACAAGTTCTTTTAACAGCCAGGTTTCATTGGACGACACATAGCCGCCCTTTTGCTGTTTTATTGATTTCAAATAGGCAAATGGCTGCGTTTTTTCAGCATGCAGAATAATTTCGATCTCTTCTCTTGAGATTCCTTTTGCTCTTAACTGTGAGCTCCTCGTATTGTCATCCTGACTCGCTGGTGTTTCAGATCTGACCTGCTTCGTTTTGCCTAAATAGTGATCATGAATAATCCGTGTCAATGTTTTTTCGTTTACTTTACCAGAGGTAATGTCTGCCGCTTCAAGTACGAATTTTTGCATATCTAATTCATTGATAGCATAAATCGAATGGAAAGTTTCGATTAATTTTTTTATCTCCGGAGTGATAGCTTGAGAACTAATAAAATGTTTGTTTAATCCTGAGGTGAAAAAGGACCAGTCAAAGTCGCTGTCTTTCGATATTTCGTCTACAAGAGATGTTTTGGTTAATTCATTCGGTGTGTCTATCACATTAAATGATTCGGTATAGTTTTCCATATTAAAATTGATAACATCCTGGAAGGATTTTGTGATCTCTCTATAATTATCATTGGATTGAACAGGTTTAATAAACTTTTCTCTCCGCTCTGAAACAAGACGTTCACCTAGCTTTTCTGTCAGTAACATTCTCAGCATAGTATCGTTGAAAAAATGGATCGGGGCTAAGGGCGCCTCTAAAATAAATAAATAGATACCTTCATTTTCTTTATGATTGAAAACTTTTAATAATCCATAGGCCTCTAGCCTTGTCCTTGCTTCATAATATTCTCTTATGCCTATATCTAGTTGAGTAAGAATATCAGAAAGAGTCAATTCTTTCTCATCCAGGACATTTAAATATTCTTTGATCAGCAAGTAAAGACTCGCTGCATTGATTCCCATCAGCGGTTGATATAACGAAAGAACGGTAGACACGTTTAAATCAGAAAGGACAGTTGATTTATTAAGTATCAATGTGTCTTTTGGTCGAAGATTTTTCCATGGGTAACTCATTATATTATTTATCCTTTCAAATACTATTTATCTTTTCTCTTCTTTTCAAGTTCTTTCATTTCCTGCATAAAGACTTCGATATCCTTAAATTGTCGATAAACACTTGCAAAACGAATATAGGCGACATCGTCTATATCTACGAGTTCATCCATGACAAATTCTCCAATTTGTTTAGAAGGGACTTCGCTGAGGCCTAAATCACGTATTTTATATTCTACTTTATTAACAATGTTTTCCTGATCTTCCGCAGCTACTGGACGTTTTTCACACGCTCTACGTATGCCTCTCAGCAATTTTTCTCTGCTGAATTCTTCACGGTTTCCATTTTTTTTGACAACTAAAATAGCACCTTGTTCAATTCTCTCAAATGTAGTAAATCTAAAGGAACATTTTTCACATTCACGTCGCCGTCTAATGGCTCTGCCATCATCTGCCGGTCGACTATCTATAACTCGACTTCCATAGTGCTGACATCTTGGACACTGCATGCATTTCATCCCTTTACTAAAGATTTCATATGGTTATTATACCATATGACTACATGGGTGACGAATACCCATTTTTTGTCAACCATTCATCTATTTGCTGGATAGTTTGAGATATTGTTCCGTTATTATCTATGACCACATCTGCTTTATTTTTTTTGATTTCCAGTGATTCTTGTACTTCAATGCGTTTTACAGCTTCTTCTTCAGTCAGCTGATCTCTGTTTCTTAATCGGCTTAGTTGAGTGGCATAATCAGTGTAGACGACCATTACTTCATCAACGTAATCATCATAACCTATTTCATATAATAGCGGAATGTCCATAACGATTAACGGATACCCGCGTTCACACATTTCTTTTTTCCTCTCCATCATTTCATTGAATATATCTTTTTGTACCAATGCGTTTAAATGACGCAGTTTGTCATTATCACTGAATACAATTTCTCCTAACAGCTTCCTGTTTATTGAGCGGTCTTTATTTACTATTTCTCCACCAAAATAATCAACAACTTTAGAATAAGTTGATTCTCCAGGTTCCATGATTTCTCGCGCGATGATGTCTGCATCAATTACTGGATAACCTGATTTCTTCAAATATTGACCAACGGTTGATTTTCCACTTGCAATACCACCGGTCAAACCTAACACATGGGACAAGATGGTCACCTTCCAATTTTCTGACAATAAGGGCAATAATGCGTTCCTCGTTGTGCTACTTTTATTTTTTCGATCGTGTGTTGACACCGTTGACATGCTTTGCCTTTTTTTCCATAAACATTTAAATATGCTTGATAGCTTCCTTCGACTCCAAAAGCATTTGAGTAGGTTCGAATCGTCGTTCCACCCTTTTTCACAGCTTTACTCATGATACCGATAATTGAAGTCTTTAATGTTTCTATTTCATCGTCGCTTAAGGAGTTTCCCTTTCTTTCGGGATGTATATACGCATCATAAAGTATTTCATCAGCATAAATATTACCTATGCCTGCCACTACTTTTTGATCCAGTAAGCATGCTTTTATAGGTCTTTCAGTCTTTTTTAATGCTTTTATTAGATGCTCTGTTTTTAAAGCTTCTACGGTCGGTTCAGGTCCTAAGTTCTTGATTGAAGGATGTAAATGCAATTTATCTTTGTCTACTAAACTCATTTTACCAAATTTCCTTACATCGAGATATCTGAGCTGTTCATCGGAATCCAACTCGAACACCACATGTGTGTGTTTGGTTAAAGGCACCGTTGCTTTTTCGATACGATACTTTCCTTCCATTCTCAAATGACTAATTAAAACATAGTCAGTTAGGATAAATAATAAAAACTTACCTTGACGTTTGATATCTACGATTTCCTGACCCCTTATCTGTTTTTGAAATTCAAAAACAGAGGGTTCTTTTATAATATTTGACCACAGTACATGTGTATCAACAATTATCTTCCCTAAAATCAATTTCTTTAGTCCATTTTTCACATTTTCCACTTCTGGTAATTCAGGCACAGGTTTCATCTCTTTCTTTAAAAAATTATACTCAATAAAAGAAGCGAGAATATCTCTCGCTCCTTCATACTGATTATTTAGCGTCATACCAGCTGTCTCCATAGCTACTGTCTACTTTTAGCGGAACAGCAAGCTGCACTGTGGTTTCCATTACTTCATCTACAAGTTGTTCAATCTTTTCTATCTCATCTTCTGGCACTTCAAAAATAAGTTCATCATGAACCTGCAGTAGCATCGTCGCTTTTAATTTTTCTTCTTTAATTCTTTTGTTCATTTCAATCATAGCCATTTTCAGAATATCTGCTGCACTTCCCTGAATAGGTGTATTCATAGCTGTCCGTTCAGCAAATGACCTAAGATTGAAATTTCTTGAATTAATATCTGGAAGGTAACGTCTTCGATGAAACAAGGTCTCAACATACCCTTTTTCTTTAGCTTCACGAATAATATCATCAATAAAGTTTTTAACACCAGGAAAACGCTCGAAATATGTGTCTATATATACTTTTGCTTCTTTTCTTGTAATATTCAAATTCTGAGACAAACCGTAATCACTGATACCATAAACAATTCCAAAATTGACTGCTTTGGCATCTCTACGCATATTAGCCGTTATTTCGGATGGATCATCAATTCCAAAAACTCTCATGGCCGTTGTCATATGAATATCTTCATCCTCATTAAATGCTCTGATTAACTCTTCATCTTTAGAAATATGCGCGAGTATACGCAGTTCAATCTGGGAATAGTCGGATGCGTATATTTTCCATCCCTTTTCTCTAGGTACAAAAGCTTGTCTGATCTTTCTGCCTTCTTCTAATCTGATAGGAATGTTTTGAAGGTTAGGATCGACAGAACTCAACCTACCCGTACGCGCAACTGTCTGTAAATAACGCGTGTGTATCCTACTCGTTTCAGGATCGATCACTTTAAGCAGTCCTTCGATATACGTAGACTGGATCTTGGAAATTTGGCGGTATTCCAAAATGAATTTGACGATCGGCGCCTGATCTCTTAATTTTTCTAAAACGTCCTGAGCGGTCGAGTAGCCTGTTTTCGTTTTTTTAATAACTGGATAGCCCATTTTTTCAAACAATATAACACTCAGCTGTTTAGGCGATTTAATATTGAATTCTTCTCCAGCTTCTTCATATATTCTTTGTTCAACGTTATCTAAAATCTTTTGAAATTCTTCCCGCATCGTTTCTAATCGCTTAGCATCCACAGTGATCCCCTGGATTTCCATTTCAGCCAGAACCATGGCAAGCGGCAGCTCCATTTCTTTCAACAAATCTTCTTGGTCATTCTCTTTCAACTCTTCATCCAGCGTTTCTGACAAATCGTGAATGGCTAAGATTTTTCGGGCTAAATGAGCATTCATCAAGGTTTGATCCTCTGGCACTTTGATTTTCTTACCCTTGCCGTAGACCATTTCATCCGGTGAAACACCTGGATAATTATGTTTAGAAGCGACATCAAACACATCACCACTGCTGCTATCCTCGGCTGTTAACAGATAAGAAGCCAGCATAATATCGAAAGTGATACCTTCTGCTTTCAAACCTTTATTGTTAAGAGCAACAAATGTCTGTTTAGCATCATACACTCTTTTACTTTTACTTTCATCTTCTATCCAATCTTTAAATATGGTCGATTGAAGAGCTGTTTCAGTATTGGTTACATAAATCGATTCATCATTCCCCCAAGCTATACAAACAATCTCAGAATGGTGATAATTCTCATCCAACATTTCGGTGTAAAGAGCCATCTCATCCGTAAACATCGATGAGGTGATCTCATCTACAAATGTATAGTTCACTTCTTCAACATCTTCAGCTAGTTCTTCCATATATTCTGCTGTATCTAATTTTTTCAAATGTGAATTGAAGTCCATTTCTTTATAAAAGGAAATAAGAGCTTCTATATTTTGACCGTCATAATCCAATTCGTCCAGTGTAACTTTTACTGGTGCGTCTCTATCGATCGTTGCCAGTTTTTTACTCAAGAAAGCCGTCTCTTTTTCATTGATCAGATTCTCTTTACGTTTTGATTTCTTCATATCTTCAATATTCTCATATAAATTTTCAACTGAGCCATATTCATGAAGTAATTTCAAAGCTGTCTTTTCGCCTATCTTTGTAACTCCGGGAATGTTGTCTGAGGCATCGCCTGCAAGACCTTTCATATCTACTATCTTGTCAGGCGTGATGCCCATTTCTTCCATTATGGAATCTTTCGTATGTTCTTTTAGATCTTTCACACCTTTTTTGGTGATATCTATGCGTACGTGATCGGAAGCTAATTGAGTTAAGTCTCTATCGCCTGTTAATATAACGACATCAAACCCTTTTTCTTCAGCCTCTTTTGCCAACGTTCCGATAATATCATCGGCTTCGTAATTGTCTAACTCGTAACTTTTAAGACCAAAGCCCTCCAATAAATCACTCAAATACGGAATTTGTTCAGCAAATTCAGAAGGCATTTTGGAACGGCCGCCTTTGTACTCTTCAAAGTATTCGTGTCTGAACGTGGTTTTCCCAGCATCAAAGGCGACTAAAGCGTGTGTTGGTTTTTCCTTGTCCATAATTACTTCCAGCATATTATGAAAGCCATATAAGGCATTTGTGTGTAAGCCGTTTTTATTTTTCATGCTCTCTATTTGACTATGTAATCCATAGAATGCTCGAAAAGCCACACTATGGCCATCAATTAAAAGCAGTTTTTTATTTTCAGTCAATATACTTCACTCCTAGTTATCCATCCTATGACTATAATATCAAACTTTCGGTGATAGAAAAAGAGAACATACTTGAGAGCTCCCACTACTTCAACCAATACAGCATGTTGTAGTTGAAGTAGACTGCTCATAAGTACCTTCTCTCTAAAGGTTTAATTAATAGCTTGAGACTGGCTTAAAATGCGTTCAAAAGCATGTTCGAATTTTTCTACGTCTCCCGCTCCCATAAATATGACAACCTGGTTTTTATGTTTCAACAGCGGCGACATATCTTCTTCAGTCAATATTTGTTTTCCCTTTTCTGTTTTATCGAGTAAGTCTTTAATCGTTACTTTACCATCTTGTTCTCTGGCTGATGTAAATATATCACATAAATATACTGCATCTGCTAGATCCAAAGCTTCTCCGAATTCATCCAGCAAAGCAATCGTTCGGCTGAATGTATGCGGCTGGAATACTGCAACAATTTCTTTATCAGGATATTTTTGATGAGCTGCATCAAGTGTTGCTCTAATTTCAGTCGGATGATGAGCATAATCATCAATAATTACCGTATCCATCACGTTTTTTTCAGTGAACCGTCTTTTAACACCCTCAAAGGACAGTAATCGGTCTTTGACTTTTTCCTGGTCTAACCCTTCATAATGGGCGAGAGCGATGACAGATAAAGCATTCTGAATATTGTGTTTGCCAAATGAGGGGATAGTAAAGCGTCCGTAAAAGTCTCCTCGAACATACACATCAAAACCAGAACCATGGGTAGAACGTTCGATATTTTTTGCTTGAAAATCATTGTATTCATCAAAACCATAGTAAACGATAGGTACAGATGCATGTAATCGTTGCAATCTCATATCATCGCCACAAGCAAAAATCGCTTTTTTTATTTGTTGTGAAAATTCCAGAAAGGCATCTTGAACATCTTCAATGCTTTTATAATAATCTGGATGATCAAAATCAATATTTGTAATGATAGCATAGTCCGTTGCATAGGCTAAAAAATGTCTTCTATACTCACAAGCCTCCAGGACAAAGTATTTAGCATCCTTAACGCCACTACCCGTCCCATCACCAATTAAATAACTTGTATCCTTAATGCCGCTTAAGACATGAGCAAGCAGGCCTGTGGTGCTCGTTTTTCCGTGAGAGCCGGTGACAGCAATGCTGGTGTGCTGATTACTAAGTTCTCCTAAAAAATCGTGGTACCTTTTAACGGTAAGACCTAACTCATTGGCGCGAACGATTTCCTCATGTGAATCAGGAAAAGCGTTTCCGGCAATGATAGTCATACCTTCTTTAATATTGTCTTTATCAAAAACAAACATTGGGATGTTTGCTTCTTCCAGATTTTTCTGAGTGAAAAAGTACTTCTTCACATCGGAACCTTGTACTTTAAATCCCTTGTCTTGAAGTATCAATGCCAAAGCACTCATACCTGACCCTTTGATTCCTACGAAATGGTACAGTGTATCTTGATTCATAATAAAAAAGTCCTCCAGTTATGTCTAACATGCTAATTTTACATCGTTACATACTATATGGCAAATAGAGAAAAAAAGCTAGTAATACATTATTAATGTTAAGATACACTGATAGATCCGTTTATTTTCAGTTAGTGTCAGTCTTTTGAATTGTCTTTATAATTAAACAAGCCAGGAACATTTCGTCTTTCGCTGTTTTTCCCACTCTTTTCTTCTTCCATTATCGCAGCAAGTGTCCGATTTAAACCGAACGATTTTTTGGTCAATTTCATGGATTTAATTTGGGGCAAAACCTTTTTCTTTGAACCGCCGACCTCTTCTATACTTAGAGACGTGCTTTCTTGCCATAAAATTTCCAGTTCCTTTGTTACATATTGCTCGTATAGTATGAAATCTTTCTTTTCTTTTCTCATATCTGCCTTTAATTGCTCGTAATTAAACGTACTTTTCGTTTCTTTTTTAGGTTTGTGATAGCCATAAATAGGAGAAGGTACTTTGCTCACTTCAAAAGGAGGAGAAATATATCCTCTACGTCTGTCTTCCTCTTTATGATTCAAATAGCTTTTAAATCCTTTTTCTACATCTTCTCTACTTTTCACATGTTTTGGAAGTGAGTAGGAGTCGTCAAAAGAAACTTGCTTCTGTTTTTTGTTTTTATGACTTTCTTCATTTTTACGTGTCGTTTCAAAAAAATCTGTATACTTAGAAGTCATCGTTTCCCTCCTTCGTCTCGGTTAAAAGATCAGATTAAAATTTAAATTCTATTCCCGGCTCTGGGCCATCATCCAGAACCATAATTCCATCAGCTTCTTGAGGCAAGCCTAGTTCTCTTGCGGAGCAGACCATCCCTTCGCTCGTTACTCCTTTTAATTCACCCGGCCAAATAATCAAACCGCTCGGCATTACTGTTCCTACTTTGGCAACAACAACTTTTTGTCCTTCGGCAATATTACTTGCCCCACAAACGATTTGAACTTCTTTTTCATCATCTATTTCTATTTGTGTGACACTTAAATGGTCTGATCCCTCTACAGGTTCACATTTTTTTACATAACCTACGACGAAATTTGATCTGCCCGTTGTTTCTAGTGTTTTTTTGAAATCCGCTTCCTTTATCAGTTCATTCAGACTATTTATATTTTCTTCCGATAAAGTAACAGGGCCATTGGTTAAATCTTTTAAATGGGTTGAAGCGTTAAATAAATTATAACCTACAACTCTATCTGTTTCCTTATTTTTAATTTCCACTAGATCTTCAGACTTGCTGAATTCTTGAACATCACTTTCACTTTTCTCGAATAAAATCATCAGTGTATCATTTAATCCATTATTATTATACGTACTTACAAACATATCGCGTTCTCCTTTTAGTGTTTATGTTATTATTTTTTGTTATTTGTTCAGCTTTAATGTTTCTAAAATTGAACGATCGAAAGACTTCACGACTTGATAGGCCATTTCCCTCGCTGCTTCGTAATCATCAATTCTAAACAATGACTGGTGCGTATGAATATATCTTGCCGGGACACCAATGACTGCACTAGGTATCCCTTCATTAAGCTGATGAGCGGCAACCGCATCTGTTCCACCTTTTGAAACAAAATACTGATAGGGGATATCGTGTGTTTCGGCTGTATCCAGTAAAAAATCTTTCATTTCTTTAGACAATATCATTCCAGGGTCTTGAAATCTTAATAAGAACCCTTCACCTAAACGTCCGAAAGCTTCTTCATCTCCGTTTAAATCATCAGCTGGCGAACAATCCACAGCAATGAATGCATCAGGATTAAATTTCCTTACCGCGCCTTTTGTTCCACGCAACCCCACTTCTTCTTGGACGTTAGCGCCGACAATAAGTGTGTTAGGCAAAGAATCATCCTTTAATTTCTCAAGTAATTCAAGCACTAAGGTCACACCAAAACGGTTATCCCATGCTTTCCCTAAAAATGCTTTACCATTAGCCAGCTCGACTGTCTCCACTTTAGGAACAATGGCATCTCCTGGTCTGACGCCGTATTCTTCAGCTTCATCTTTGGATTCAAACCCACCATCAAATAGTATATCCTCGATCGATGGTTTGGTTGCTTCTTCATTTTTGAGTAAATGAGGTGGAATGGAAGACGAGACAACTGGATAATCTCCCTTTTTCGTTTGTAGTGTAAACCTTTGAGCTGACACAACATAAGGATTCCACCCGCCTAATGGCAAGACTTTAATCAGCCCTTTTTTGGTAATGGCTGACACCATAAAGCCCACTTCATCCATGTGGGCAGCAATCATCAATTTTGGTGCATCATTTTGTGAAGACTGTTTAACACCAAATATCCCACCTAATCCATCATAGTCGATCTCATCAACGTACGGTTTCATCTCCTTATGCATAAATGTTCTCACTGCATGTTCAAATCCGCTTGTTGCTTGCAATTCTGTCGTCTTTTTAATTAGCTCTTTAGTTTTTGAATTTTTGTTATTCATGTTCATACTTTATGTTCCTTTCGCTATATGTATTAACCTATTCTTTATTATTATACACAAAACACTCTCCGATTTTAACCTTTCATCTTTCATTTTCTGTTACACTTCATCTTCGTGTGTGATAAAATAGAACCAACCTATCAATGTAAAGGAGGAGTCACAGTGTTTCAGTTCAAAAAAATAAAAATGTCTCGTTATTCTTCTAAAGAATGGTCACTTCTTTCAATCGTTCTTGTGTTATCTTTTTTTCTGGGCGTGCTATCTTTTAAGCAATACAGTGAGAAAAAAGCTTTAAAAGCAGATGATATATTAAAAGATGTGAAAAAAGAATTTCTCAAAGAAGGCACTCTAGATGGATCTTGGATAGAGTTGACAAAAGTACCTTGGAAGAAGTTTGCTCATAAAACGGATGTCTACTATGGCGGTATTTCTCGTTATGAGGACTATAAGCTGGTTCAGTATGAATTTATTGCTGACGCATATACAGGTACGATCATCGATATATATCGCGTATAATCACCCATCTATATAATGAAAAAGCCAAATTGTTCTTAAAAACAATTTGGCTTTTCATTATATAGATTATTTTTTAGGAAATTGAACAACAGCTTTATATATTCTATTTCCTTTACTAGAGAATTTTTCTTCATACTCGGTCATTACATTATCTTTTACATCACTTTTATGCAAATCGAGGTACACTTCAGATAGTTTAGCAGGGTAATTAGAAAAACTCACTAAAGAGTATTCAAATAATTTCTGATTATCCGTCTTAAAATGCAACTCACCTTCTGTATTTAAAATAGTTTCATAGACAGCTAAAAACGTTTTATAGGTCAACCGTCTTTTTTCATGACGATTTTTTGGCCAAGGATCTGAAAAAGTTAAATAAATACGATCTACTTCATCTTTTTCAAAGTAGTGAGTTAAATCACTGGCATTCACCTGCAACAACTGTACGTTTGGTAAATCTTCTTCTATTTGTTTTTCTAGAACCGTTATGATAACACTCGATAGTAATTCAACACCCACAAAATTAATCGCAGGATACTTTTTGGCCATGTCCATAATAAACTGACCCTTTCCACATCCAACTTCAATATGAATAGGATTTTCATTACCGAATCGTTTCTGCCAATCCCCTTTGACTTCTCCGGGATTATTAACGACATATTGAGAATATTCTTCTAACATATCTCTTGCATGGGGTTTATGACGTAATCTCATTCTCATTCTCCTTCATCTGTTCAATAAAAAAGAGATCAGATTGAAAACCTGATCCTTTTTTAAGTTTTAATAAGTCTTAATGTGGCATCCAGCTTAATTAACTCATTGTTCATTCGGATATAATCCTGTTTTTTATGATTGTTTTTCAAATCATTTAAAATATTTAAATGAGCATACCAATATATTTTATCTTTTGAAAATTCATTATTTGAGAGTCGAACAGCGTTCAGCCAATCATCCCAATGGTCAGGATGAATATAGCGTCCCATCAACTGTCCCATATCATAGCAAGGATCCGATATAATAACCGAATCCCAATCAACCAAGTATAAGTGGTTATCAGTAGACAATAATAAATTTTTATGTGAAATATCTCCGTGACAAACAACCTGATTATCATTACTTGTTTCATCAGGTATATTTTCTTTCAAATAAACAATGGCTTTTTTTATTAATGGATGAGTTCTAAGATCGGAAGCTAAGTCAAAAACCGAATCGTTATAGAAATCAGATGGACTTACAGTTTTACCGCCAAGTCTCATCAACATACGTTTTAAGCTTTGTGAATGATGGACCTTGCGAATAATATCAAATACGCTAGACATGTGCATTTCTTCTTTGTGAAGGGTTCTTCCGCTACACCATTCTTGCGCTGTTAAAACGTCACCGTTACCCGTTCGTTTTGTCCACACGAGTTTAGGTGAAATGCCTTCCAGGGATAAGGCCGCTAAAAATGGAGAAGAATTGCGCTTTAAAAATAATCGTTCTTCATTTCTTGTACCCATATAAGCTTGACCTGTTTCTCCACCGATAGGATGTAATTGCCACCCCGATTCTCTCTCCAGCTCCATATTTACTCAATCCTTTTTTATCTTTAGTCAAACAATGGTACAGACATTGATGCACTTTCTATTGTAGAAAGAAAATTGTGCGTCGTCAAGCACATGCATGTTCTTTTTTATTTTCATGAATAAAACAATTCATTTAATTAGTTAATTTGCCACATTGTTTTACTATTTCTTTTTCATAACCAGCTTGTAATTGTCTGATGATTGAATTCGCTTCAGGTACATCAAACTTCCGGTTGTCAATTTGATTGATCGGCATGACTTCCTTGGGACAGTATCCATGTTTTGAACAGATGAAAGAACAATGGTTTTGGGTTTATGATCCTGATTGTTTATAAAATGAAGCACTTCCAGTCCTGTATAATAGGGAAGCAAGACCTCAGTGATTACCAAATCGAAATGGCTCAAATTAAGCATTCTGAAGGCTTCTATTCCATCGTGGGCCAGATAAGTGCTATGTCCGTTTCTATCAAGTATCGATTGTACTACGCTACCTATCAATTCATTGCTTTCGGCTATCAAAATTCGCATTGGACAGAAAAATTTTCGATCAATATTAATTAATTTTACACACAAAACATATACAATTTATGGAAGAAATAGTAACATTCATCAATTATAATGATATATTTGACACTTTTATTGAGAAAGAAGAGGAAAACATTGAAATTT
>NZ_JAWOBT010000040.1:0-2549 GCF_046484155.1 Alkalibacterium sp. | reverse complement strand
AAAGGGGTCTAGCTCGCGTCCTAAATCCTGACGCCAGTCAATCTTACTGCCATCCTTCCAGCGTTCGCTTTTTCCCGGTGACCTTGTGAAAAGATCAATTCTTTCTCTTTGTCTGCATCGGCTGCCCGATATGGGTTTTCAAATAGGCCCAGTTTATTTTTCAATTTAAGTATTCTCAGTACGGCTTCATCAAGTAACTGTTCAGACACCTTGCCTTCATTGATGAGTTCTTCTAAATATCTGATATAAGTAAATGTCATCATTTCGATATCCAGCGTGGCATTCATCGCTTTCAAAGCCGCTTCTTTCTCATCGGCTGCCACACCATGCGGGATGAGTTCTTTGACAGCACCCCAGTCGGAGATGACGACCCCATCGAAGCCCCATTCTTTTCTTAAAACGTCGTTGAGCAGCCACTTGTTGCCGCTGGACGGAATGCCATCGACCGTATTAAAGGAGGTCATGACCAGCTCTGTTCCCGCATCTATGGCTACTTTATAAGCGGACAGATAGTCCTCGCGCAGCTGACGCTCTGACATGTTGACCGTGTTATAGTCTCTCCCGCCTTCGGGTGCACCATAAGCGGCAAAATGTTTCACACAGGAAGCGATAGCGTATGGATCTGAATAGTTTTCGCCTTGATAACCGTGAACGAACGCCTCTGCGAAACGTTCATTCAGGTGTTTGTCTTCGCCAGTCGTTTCCATCACTCTTCCCCAGCGCGGATCACGCACCAGGTCGACCATCGGTGAAAAAGTCACATGCAAACCGGAAACGGCTGCCTCGATAGCCGATACACGGGCGCTCTCTTTGGCCAAGTCAGTGTTCCAGGTTGCTCCGATGCCTAATGGGATAGGAAAAATCGTTTTGTAGCCATGAACGACGTCAGCCATAAAAAGCAGCGGGATACGCAGGCGACTCTGTTTCAAATAATTGTCCTGAATTTTTTTGTTCGCCGCCGCGCCTGAAGCTCCCAGTATCGAACCGGCTACCGGCACTAATTGTTTGGGGATCCCCATTTCAGCCAAGGGCCCTGTTAATTCAAAATTTTCAAACGCATACGGTTTGCCTATAATTTGAGACAATTGACCGATTTTCTCTTCCACTGTCATCTCAGCTAGTAACTCGACTAATTTATTATCCTGCACGCTATCACTCCTTAAACCTCTGTTGAAACCTTTCTTCTGTCGAAACGTTTCGATAATTGAATTATAAGCATAACCAAATCATTTTGCAAGTGCTTTCTTGAATGTTTTTAAAATAGTTGACCGCTTGTTTTGAGTGACAAAAAAAGACCAGAAGCATTCTTGATTCAAAATGCTTCTGGCCCGGTTATTCAGTTTTTGTAAACCCATTCTATCGCATCTTCGATTATCATTTCCCAAAACTTCCAGTTGTGTTCCCCGGGAGCCTCGACATAATGATGCGCTATTTTCTCTTTTTCCAGCCAGTCATGCAATAAGCTGTTTTCTTCATAAAGAAAGTCTTCTGTCCCGACCGCCAGGAATAAGTCGGGTTTTGTTCCCGCGTTTTCAATGAGTTTATAGACGTCAATGGAATCATCCATGCCAGTAAATGTATCGCTCTGCATGATGGCTCTCAATTTCGTATTTACGGCATTTTCTTCAGACAAATCGTGCACCTGATCGTTCTTGTGCAGGACACTGCTCGATAATCCGATGATTTTGCCGAAAGTTTCATTGTAGACATAGCCGTTTCTTAAGGCACCGTAACCTCCCATGGATAAGCCACCGATAAAGGTGTCTTCACGTCTGGTCGATAGCGGGAATAAGTTGCGCGTGACATTGACGAGCTCTTCCCCGATGAATTTGCCGTAATTCGAGCCATCTGAGTGGTCGACATAAAAGCTGTTTTCACCCGCCGGCATGATCACGGCCAGATTATACTGCTCGGCCAGCTTGACGATGGAGGAGTTGATTATCCAGTCTTCGTGGTTGCCATTCCAGCCGTTCAGCAGATACAATGTTTTGAATCCCTCCGGCTTTGCTTCCGCCTTGGTTTCATAATCGTATAGCGACTTGGTAGATGTTGGAATGATCGCCGCGAATGTTACGTTACGCTTTAATTCTTCTGATTGAAACGTCGTCGTTAGTGTGGCCATGTGGTTGACTCCTTATTTTTTAGGATCTGCGACTTCTTCGCCGTTTAATACAACTTTGTAACTCAAGTCCGCATTCAATGAATTCGCGACGGAACAGTATTTCTCATCACTTAACTTGACTGCGCGCCAGACACGGCTTGCCGGAACGTCTCCGTCTATATTCAAGGTGACGGCAATCGCTTTAAAGTATTTAGGTGCTTCTTCATTTCTATCACCATCTGTATCGATCTCAAAGCGTTCAATTTTATCTGCATACGGTTTTAAAACCATCATGACATCGATGCCCATACATCCTGCCAGTCCGCCTAAGACAGCTTCCATTGGCGAAACACCGTCTCCATTTGGATCCAGATGCATCGTGTTGCCCGTTTTGTTGGTCATCGTGTAGGCCATATCGTTTTCCCATTTTGTTGAAACTTTCATCTGA
>NZ_JAWOBT010000018.1:0-15038 GCF_046484155.1 Alkalibacterium sp. | reverse complement strand
GATATTAGAGGGTCAGCTGGTTTGTCAGTATGGCTTTCTGACCATTTATTTCAAAATAAGTATACGTCCGACTTGTGATCAGCAGACGATGCTGACTGTGAAATCTGATTGGACTGTTCGCTATCATCATATGCAGTTTTAACTGTTTTAAATTCAGGTAAATAAAAAGCTGATCCCGTTGCCGGTTCAGTAGCGTTCTGAACTGTGAATGACAAGGCAGCTTTCTTTAAAAAAGACAGAAAACCAAACGATTCATTGACTAAACGGAGGATTAATTTATGGACTTATCCAAATTACTTGAATCTATAGACGTTCGTGCTGAAAAAGGGTATGAGACGGACGGTAACATAAAAAAGTTGGCTTACCATTCGAGTCGCGTGGAACCCGATACGCTTTTCGTATGCATCCGCGGATTTCAGATCGATGGGCATGACTATGCTGGCTATGCAGAAAAGCACGGCGCCGCAGCTATTGTCGTAGAAAGATTCATACCCGACATAACGATACCGCAGTTCCTTGTTGCTGACAGCCGAAAAGCGCTGGCACAATTATCGGACTCCTTTTACGAAAAACCGTCACGTTTTATGCGGCTATTCGGAGTCACGGGGACAAACGGCAAGACGACCATTACATACATGACCGATGCTGTGTTTAGGGCCTATGAACTGAAAACGGGATTGATCGGCACGATCATGGTGAAGTATGACGACGTGATGATGCCGAGCGTGCTGACGACACCTGAATCTCTTGATCTGCAGAAACATTTAGCCGATATGCGGGATAAAAATATTTCCCATGTCTCGATGGAAGTTTCTTCATCCGCATTGGAGCTCCAGCGAGTCGCCAATGTCGCTTTCGATGTCGCTGCGTTCATCAATATAAGCAGAGATCACATTGACTTGCATGGGTCTTATGAAGCGTATTTCAATGCAAAAGCATCTTTTATCCGGGAGGCATCGAAAGACAGTGTTGCAGTTCTGAATATAGATGAACCTAGTTTACAGAAATTAACATCAGAAACAAAAGCTCAGGTCATTACTTTCGGAATAGAAAATACGACGGGACATCTCTCTGTCTCGGATATCGACTTGTCGAGCGGGACACCGGAATGTACGGTCCACTTGAATAAGCCAATAAAAACGCTAGGGGGCTCGGAAGTCAGCCCGACCTCATTCAGACTGCATTTAGCTGTTCTGGGTCGCTTCTCGATATATAACGCCCTGACTGCTATTGCCGCAGGCCTGGTCAACGCCATTCCTGTAGATATCATCAAGCAGGCCCTGGAAGGATTCAAAGGAGTAGAAAGACGATTCCAGCTTATCTATAACGACGAATTTATGATCATTGACGATCTGATGCTGAATGAAAACAACATCGATTCCAGCATGGCGACGATAGAAGCCCTCGATTATGACTCCGTTCATTTCGTCCATGCCGTTCGTGGCAACAGGGGGGCAAGTATCAACCGTGAGAATGCTGAAAATATGGCAGATTGGTTTAAAAGACTGAATATCAAGCAAATCATACTGACAGCCAGCCGCTCACATGTCGATAAGTTGAATCGCGTAACAGAAGAAGAAATCAAGGCTTACAGCGATGCAATGAAAAGTCGGGGCATAACCGTTGACTTCTATCAGGAACTGCCGGATGCACTCTCTGCCGGGCTTAGCAAGATAAAGACAGGAGACCTGTTGATGATCACCGGCGCCCATGGTATGGACTATGGAACGAAACTGACACTGAATGCATTGCTGGAAAGAAGAGCAGATGTCAACAGAGATGCTATAAAGGATGTCTTGAACCGGAAAGTTATAGGTATAAAAGCTGTTGACCCGATTATTCATTAACAGGCTTTTATTTTAGAAGGAAGAAAAAGGCGTGCCTTTTTCAATATCAGTGATTTCCGGATCAGTAACACTCACTCATGAATCAGTTAATACTGAGCTGGTCAGTTTTTTAAAAACTGACCAGCTCAGTATTTTATTTGTGGCGAGTGTGCCCTTTCCCGTTTGCGGTGACCAACTCGAGACGCTTTCTTGAATGAGCTCGTCGTCCTGGCATAAGAATGACCAACTTGAATTTTAATTCGCATCGAGTTTGTCATTTGTCGATCGATATGACCAGCTCAACAATTTTTAGTGAAGCGGGTTGGTCATCTAGCTGGGAAAGTGACCAGCTCAGAATTTTTAGTGAAGCGAGCTGGTCATCTAGCTGGGAAAATGACCAGCTCAGAATTTTTAGTGAAGCGGGCTGGTCATCTAACTGGTAAAATGACCAGCTCAAGATTTTTTTGAATTTGAGCCGGTCATGGCAGCGTAAAATTGACCAGCTCAACAAGCTTTCCGAAATGGGTTTGTCCTTCAAGGATAGAGCAGCATAAAAAAGTGCTCCACAGCAGTTCCCACTCAAAAATAGAGCGGGAACGGAAGCTGCGGAGCACTTTTTTTATCCAAACGGTTGAACCTTTACTGATTATTCAATGAATCAATAATAATAGCTGACGTTTCTTCAATAGATTTACTGGAAACATTGATGACCTGACAATCCAATTTATTGTATAACTCTTCGGCATATTTAATTTCTTTACGAATGCGTTCTTTACTCGAATAAGGTGTTTCCGGAGACATGCCGTAAGCAATCATGCGTTCTCTTCGGATATTGGATAACAGCTCTTCATCATTCGTTAAGCCGACCATGCGACGGGTGTCCACCTGCCATATTTCATCAGGCAAACGTGATTCGGGCATCAAAGGCAGGTTGGCTACTTTATAGCCCTGGTTAGCCATATAGATGCTCAGCGGAGTCTTGGATGTTCTTGAGATCCCTAGAATAACGATATCCGCTTCCAGAAAGCCTTTGGGATTTTTACCATCATCATATTTGACGGCAAATTCCAGAGAACTTATGCGGTTGAAATATTTATCATCCATCTTATGTTTGGCACCTGGTTTGTGTTGCGGCATGACGTTCGTTCGCGCGGTTACTTCTCTTATTAACGGATTGAGGACATCGATGCATTTTATCTTGTTTTCGGCACAAAATTCTTCGATCGTCTCGACCAAAATAGGATCGACAAAAGTATGAAGTAAAACGGCGTGGTATGTTTTTGCTTTTTCTAGAACTTCGTTTAATTGATCTTCTCCACGAATGAAGGGGAAATTCTTTAATTCATAATCCACATCAGGAAATTGAGCCAGAGCAGCATGCGCGACGTTGCTTGCTGTTCCACCCACAGAATCAGATAAGACCATAATCGTTAATGAAGGATGTGAAGACATAATTAGTTCTCCTTTCTTAAATCACTTATAGTCTTAGTATATAGGAAGTGACGTTAAATTAGAATGAATTTGAAACTTGATATTTAAATTTGTTTCGTTATACTATAGAGGAATAAATAATAATTAAGGGAAGCGATCTTAGTGGCTGCTTTTGAACAAGCTGTTAGAACTTTAAAACAAAATGGTTATAAGACGACGGGAAAAAGACAACGTATTTTAGAAGTTTTATACAACTCAAATAAATATATGTCTGCTAAAGAAGTCCAGGACCGATTGAAAAAAATGTTTCCTGGCATCAGTCCAGATACCATTTATAGAAATTTGCATATGTTTGTTGAATTAAATATCGTGGAAGAAACGGAATTAAATGGAGAAAAACTCTTTCGTGCAACGTGTGATGTAAAAGGACACCATCATCATTTCATTTGTACGGAATGCGGGAAAACAAAAAAATTGGATTGTCCGTTAGAACTTTTCCAAGATCAGCTGCCAGGCTATGAAGTAGACTCACATCGATTCGAATTATTTGGAAAATGTGAAGAGTGCTTAAAAAAAATTTAATAAGGTAATAGAAGAGCGTCGACCAATTTATTGTGATTAATTTAATGATAAGGTTGACGCT
Organism: Alkalibacterium sp.; assembly: GCF_046484155.1. Classification (GTDB taxonomy): domain Bacteria; phylum Bacillota; class Bacilli; order Lactobacillales; family Carnobacteriaceae_A; genus Alkalibacterium. The sequence goes on along the minus strand of NZ_JAWOBT010000018.1, from coordinate 11,138 downwards.
CTCTATTATATTGTATATAATAAAAATGAATTGTATTATACCTCATGTATAAATAACAATTACATCATTATAATGATAGGGAAGACCAATTGTGACTATTTCAACATTTAATGCCACATGGAACGCCCTGAACGTACGAGGGGAGGGGAAGAACGTTGACTAAAACAGATATCAAGAAAGGCGAGAATCTTGAAGATGCTCTTCGTCGTTTCAAACGTTCCGTTTCTAAATCCGGCACTCTGAAAGAAGCCCGTAAACGCGAGCACTATGAAAAACCAAGTGTTAAACGTAAGTTGAAATCTATAGAAGCACGTAAACGTAAATAATCATTTTCGTTTTGTCAGATGTTTTGAATGATAGAAGGTGAACGAGTTGAGTATACTTGATCAATTAAATAAAGATATGATCACTGCTATGAAACAGAAAGATAAAGAAACATTATCGACTGTTCGTATGTTGAAATCTGCCCTGCAAACTGAACAAATCAATAAGCGCGAAGACTTATCAGAGGAAGAAGAAGTAACGATTCTTGCTCGTGAGAAAAAACAGCGCATGGAATCTTATTCTGAATTTAAAGCCGCCGGTCGCGAAGACTTGGTGCTTAAATTGGAAAAAGAACTGTCCGTTGTCGATAATTATCTTCCGGCACAATTGAGTGAGGAAGAGGTTCGCACGATTGTTCAGGAAACAGTGGCACAAACGCAAGCATCATCCATGAAAGACATGGGTAAAGTGATGGGCGCTTTGATGCCGAAAGTTAAAGGGAAAGCAGATGGATCATTAGTAAGTTCTATCGTTAAAGAAGAATTAACTAAATAAACCTTTGATCGTGAAAAGAACGCTGTTTAGAACAATCTAAACGGTGTTCTTTTTTTTGTAATCAATTAAAATAACAGCGAAAAGCGTTATTTTCGGCAACTTCATAGAGTTTTAGTGCTATTTATGCTATTATTTATATACTTAAACGACTATGTAGTGAGAGCTGACAAGTACCTGTCAGTCTTACATAAGAAGGAGATGTTAGCCGGTTGACTGAATCGAATGAGAAACGACAAATTCATTTAGAAGATTCACAGCGGGTCTTTGCTTTATTTGGCCCTCAAAACAGTCACTTGATGTTAATGGAAGAAGAAATGGGCGTGTCGATCAACAGCCGCGGCACCCAACTTGAAATCGAAGGCAAACACGAGACCATTGATTTGATCGAATCTCTTTTTCAACAATTGCTGGTTTTGGAAGACAAAGGCATCGAAATAAAAAAAGCGGACATTGTTTCAGCGATCAGAATGGCGAAACAGAATAATCTGGCGAAATTCGTGCGCATGTACGAAGAGGAAGTCACGCGTGATAAAGACGGTAAGATCATCCGGGCGCGCAACATTGGACAACGCGACTATGTCGAATCAGTTAAAAATAATGATATTGTTTTCGGCATTGGCCCGGCCGGAACCGGGAAAACGTTCCTGGCTGTCGCAATGGCTATAGCAGCGCTGCGCAGAGGCGATGTTAAACGCATCATCTTGACCAGGCCGGCAGTCGAAGCGGGCGAATCACTCGGTTTTCTGCCAGGGGACTTGAAAGAAAAAGTAGACCCCTATCTACGTCCCATATATGACGCCCTCTTTACGATTTTCGGCACAGAACATACAAACCGGTTGATCGAGCGCGAAACCATTGAGATCGCTCCTTTGGCCTATATGCGTGGACGGACGCTGGATGATGCGTTTATCATCTTGGATGAAGCCCAAAATACGACCACTCAACAAATGAAAATGTTTTTGACCCGTTTAGGCTTCGGTTCTAAAATGGTGATCAATGGTGATATTACACAAATCGATTTGCCTAAACGAGTAAGCAGCGGACTCATTCATGCTGAACGAGTGCTAGCTAATGTCAAAGGCGTCGGGCATGTTCACTTTGATGCTGATGATGTTGTCAGACATCCTCTGGTCGCCAAAGTGATAAATGCGTATGTAAATGAACCGGATAGGATAGAGTGATGGATATAATAATACACGACGAGACGAAACGTCTGACCCGGGAAAAACTGGACTGGATGGAAGAGCTGCTGCAATTTTCCGCAGACAAACTGAACGTCCCGAAAAGTGCAGAAATTTCCATTACGGTCGTTGACGATCAGAAAATCAGAGAGATCAACAGAGAATACCGGAATAAAGATGCCGTGACTGACGTGATCAGTTTTGCATTGGAAGACGACGAAGATATTTTTATGACACTTGAACTGGAAGACGATGAAATACCAAGAGACTTGGGAGACATTTTCCTTTCTCATGACAAAGCCGTGGAACAGGCCAGCGATTATGGACACTCTGTAGATAGAGAACTTGGCTTCCTGCTCGTACATGGTTTCCTGCATTTAAATGGATACGACCATATGACAGAAGCGGATGAGAAAGAGATGTTCTCATTACAAGAGGAGATTTTAAAAGAGTATGGACTCAAACGATAAGCGCGATTTACCAGTAAAAAACAGAAAATATAGAGACTCATTCCGCTATGCATCTTGGGGTGTGAAAACGGCCTTTAAAGAAGAACGGAATATGCGTACCCATGTTTTGACTGGGCTCTTAGTTTTCGTCTTATCTTTGTTTCTGGGTCTCACCCGTGAAGAATGGCTATGGCTGATCCTGGTGAGTTACCTGGTCTTTGTCATGGAACTGATCAATACAGTTGTCGAAAATGTCGTCGATCTGATCACGGAAGAATACCATCCGATTGCTAAAAAAGTTAAAGACATGGCAGCTGCAGTTGTCCTGGTGACAGCCAGTTTCGCTGTTATAATCGGGGTAATTATTATACTGCCGAAATTACTACAAATACTATTTTAAAGAGGCGATATGAATGGATGAACAAACGAAAAAAGGATTGGTTTCAAAGGCTGATGCAATGTTGAGTAAAGCTTATGTTCCTTATTCAAAATTCCCGGTCGGTGCGGCCCTTCATACGAAAGATGGCAAAACCTATACAGGATGCAACATTGAAAACGCATCTTACGGCCTGTCTAATTGTGCCGAGCGCACGGCAATATTTAAAGCTGTTTCAGAAGGCGACAAAGAGTTCGATTATTTAGTTGTAACCGGCGGGACAGAGGAACCTATCTCTCCCTGCGGCGCATGCCGTCAAGTGATGGTTGAATTTTGCGAACCGGATATGAAAGTATTACTGACCAATAAAAAAGGAAAAATAAAAGAAACGACAGTGGCAGAATTATTGCCGGGAGCATTTCAGGCGGAGGATATGGTGTGAATAAAAAAGAAGAAGTAGCATACAAATCAGGGTTTGTCTCAATCGTGGGTCGACCAAATGTAGGGAAATCGACCTTGCTTAACCGCTTGGTCGGTCAGAAGATCGCGATCATGAGCGACAAAGCACAAACGACCCGTAACAAAATCCAGGGTATTTATACGACCGATAAAGAACAGATCGTCTTTATCGATACACCGGGTATTCACAAACCGAAACATGGTTTAGGTGACTTTATGGTGAAAACGGCACTCAGTACCTTCAACGAAGTCGATGTCGTCCTCTTTTTAGTGAACGTCACGGAAAAACGTGGCGCTGGCGATAATTTCGTCATCGATAAATTAAAACACGTTGAAAGTCCGGTGTTCCTCGTTTTAAACAAGATCGACCAGGTTCATCCAGATGAGCTGCTGCCTATTATCGAGGACTACAACAAACAAATGGAATTTACAGAGATCGTCCCCATTTCAGCTATAGACGGCAACAATGTCGACCATCTGGTGGAAACGATCGTCACCTATTTAGCGGAGGGCCCGCAATTTTATCCTGAAGACCAGGTGACCGATCACCCCGAGTACTTTATCGTGTCCGAACTGATACGTGAAAAGATCCTCGAGCGTACACGTGAAGAAATCCCTCATTCTATCGCCGTTGTTGTCGAAAGTATGCAGCGCAATGAGGATGACAAAGTGGAAGTCCGTGCAGTCATCAATGTGGAGAGAAAATCTCAAAAGGGCATTATCATCGGCAAACAGGGGAAAATGATCAAAGATATCGGTATCAACGCGCGCCGTGACATCGAGAAACTGCTTGGCGACAAAATATATCTGGAATTATTTGTGAAAGTACAAAGCGACTGGCGCGACAAGCAATCTAATCTCAAAGACTTCGGCTACAACAAAGATAACTATTGATTCAAACCAGAAAGTGAGAAGGTGGCTGAGTGTCACAGTTAGAAGAAGTGCATGGAATCGTGCTGTCTGTCAGAAGACACCGTGAAAGAGATTACCTGGTGAAGTTATTTACGCGTGAATATGGGAAGTTGATGTTTTTTGTGCGCGGAACCAAGAATCCGAACAACAAACTGAAACCGGCCATACAGCCGTTTACACAAGCCACGTATATCGCTGACATCAGAGAGCAGGGGTTAAGCTTCATTCGCGACGTCAAACTGGTGTCGCCTTTCTCCTCGATCCAGCAGGATATCTTCCTGAATGCCTACGCCACTTATATCCTTCAGTTAGCTGATGCAGCGCTGGAAGACAAGCAAGCAGACGTCCAGGTGTTCGAACAGCTGGTGCGAGGCCTGGAAGCGATCGACGAAGGCTTAGACGCCGAAGTCATCATGAATATTTTTGAAATACGCTTTTTAAGACAGTTCGGTGTCATGCCGGAACTGCGCGGGTGTGTGGTCTGCGGAGTAACCGAAGGGGCGTTCGATTATTCAAGCCTGCATCACGGCTTGCTGTGTCCCGCACATTACCACGAAGACGAACGGCGCTACCACGCAAGTCCCAAAGCCATTCATTTCATCAGGCTGTTTTCGGTGATATCTTTTGATAAGATCAAGTCTATTTCGATCACGGATGAAACGAAAAAAGAAATCAGAGCAGTCATCGACCAGCTTTATGATGAAATGGTCGGGATCAAACTCAAAAGTCGCCGGTTCATTGACAGTATGAAACAATGGGAAAACATGCTGAAACCCTCTCCGGATAAAAAAGAGTGAACAGTTATGCATTGACAAACCGTGTATTTCATATAAGATAAAGTGTAGAAATTAAATACAAGACACGATGAAGGAAAAAAGTAAAAACAGGTGATCTAAAAAGCGACTGTAGGTAAGTGCGAGCTACGGGGGGACCCTGTTTTGAAAGGCATCCGGAGTGTCCATTTAAAAGAGCTGACTTTGACTATCAAAGTCAGAAGTAGGGTGGAACCGCGAGAAGACTCGTCCCTATACTGAACACACGTGTCAGTATAGGGACGGGTCTTTTTTATGTTTTCGTTTCAATAAAAGGAGAGAAGAAAATGGAAGAAGTAAAGACATTTCAAGATATTATTCTTACGCTGCAGCAGTTCTGGTCCAAACAAGGGTGCATGCTGATGCAGGCTTATGACACTGAAAAAGGGGCTGGAACGATGAGTCCTTATACTTTTTTACGCGCCATTGGACCAGAACCATGGAATGCCGCTTATGTAGAACCGAGTCGTCGTCCCGCTGACGGACGCTACGGAAAAAACCCCAACCGTCTGTACCAGCACCATCAATTTCAAGTGGTGATGAAACCTTCACCTGAAAATATCCAGGATCTTTATATCGAGAGCCTGAAAGCTTTAGGCATCGATCCGCTGAAACATGATATTCGTTTTGTCGAAGATAACTGGGAGAACCCGTCTCTCGGATGTGCCGGTTTAGGCTGGGAAGTCTGGCTGGACGGCATGGAAGTCACGCAGTTCACCTATTTCCAGCAAGTCGGTGGTCTGGAAGTGGATTCCGTCACCAGTGAGCTTACATACGGTCTGGAACGTCTGGCTTCATACATTCAAGATGTGGACAGTGTGTATGACATCGAATGGGCGCCCGGTGTTAAATACGGTGAGATCTTTATGCAGCCGGAATATGAACATTCTGCTTATTCGTTCGATCACAGCGATAAGGCCTTTTTATTCAGTCAATTCGCCGCCTTTGAAAAAGAAGCGTTGAAACAGATCGAGAACAAACTGGTCCATCCTGCCTATGATTATGTGCTCAAATGCAGCCACGCCTTCAACTTGCTGGATGCAAGAGGCGCTGTATCGGCGACAGATCGCCCGGATTATCTCAAGCGCATCCGTCATATGGCCCGCTTGATCGCCAAGGGCTTTTTAGAAGAACGGGCAAAACTTTCCTTCCCACTTTTAAAAGACAACGAAGCAGCTAAGTGGATCGAAAAGTACGGCGTTAAGGAGGAGAAATAAATGACACACACATTCTTGCTCGAAATAGGATTGGAAGAAATGCCTGCGAAAGTTGTCGAGCCTTCAGCCGATCAATTAAAAGAACTGGTCAAAACGCATCTCAAAGAACATGGTTTAGGTCACCAGGGACTAGCCGTCTACAGTACTCCCAGACGCCTGGCCGTGAGTGTGACCGAGTTGGAAGAAAAACAGGCGGATAGGAACGAAACAGTCAAAGGTCCCGCTAAACGGATCGCCCTGGATGATGCAGGCAACTGGTCTAAAGCAGCGATCGGTTTTGCTAGAGGTCAAAAAGCGTCTGTCGAAGAGATCGTCTTTAAAGAAGTAAAAGGTGAAGAGTATGTGTTCATTGAAAAAGAAATCAAGGGTCAAAGCGCTGAACAGGTACTGGAAAGTTTGGCTGACCGTATCCCTTCGATGACCTTCCCCGTTTCGATGAAGTGGGGCAATACGTCTTATAAATTCATCCGTCCGGTGCATTGGCTGGTTGCCTTACTCGATGATGAGGTCGTCGCTATGGAACTGTTCGACGTGAAGTCAGGCAAGGAGACAAGAGGTCACCGCTTTTTAGGAAAAGCAGTGACCTTGGATCACGCCTCAGCTTATCAGGAAACACTGAAGCAGGAAGCTGTTTTAGTCGACCGCGAAGAACGTCAGGAAGAGATCGTCAAGCAGATCAAAGCCTTATGTCAGCAAAAAAACTGGCAGGATCCGACGGACAACGCGTCACTTGTAAATGAAGTCACGGATCTGGTCGAATACCCGACCGTTTTTTACGGTTCCTTTGACGAATCGTTTTTGAAGGTGCCTGAAGCCGTTCTGGAAACAGCCATGGCCGATCATCAGCGTTATTTCCCCGTCCGTGGAGACGATCAGGAGGCAGCGTTTTTACCTTATTTTATCGCCGTCAGAAACGGCAACGGCCAGGGTCTGGATCACGTGCGTAAGGGCAATGAAAAAGTCTTGAGTGCACGCTTGGCTGATGCCGCCTTCTTCTATGAAGAAGACAATAAACACACGATCGCTCATTTTGTTGAAAAACTGAAAACTGTTTCGTTCCACGAAAAAATCGGTTCACTTTATGAGAAACAGGAACGTATCGAACGTCTTGCCCAATTCCTTGTTCCGTATTTCGATTTGAAAGCCGAGGGCGAAGCGGATGTGAAACGCGCAGCTCAAATCTGCAAATTTGATTTGGTGACACAAACAGTCACCGAGTTCACTTCTCTGCAAGGGAAGATAGCGGGTATATTTGCTGAAGAAAGAGGCGAAACGGATACGGTATCAGCGGCTTTAGCCGAGCAATATCTGCCGGACAGTATGGAAGGTGGGCTTCCTCGCACAAAAGCGGGCGCCCTGATATCTCTCGCAGATAAAATGGATTCACTGATGTCGTTCTTCGCTATCGGACTTGTGCCGACCGGGTCAAATGATCCTTTCGCTTTAAGAAGACAAGCTATGGGAATCGTACGGATCATCAAAGCCTTTGATCTCTCCTTTTCGATCACGGATCTGATGGATGCGATCATCCTGGAAACACAAAACATTGAGACCAAAGCCCTTTATGAACAAAACAAAGAGAGTGTCAGCCGATTCATTCTAGATCGACTGGATCTATGGCTTTCTAAAAATGCCGGTCTGGAGAAAGAGCATGACGTGAGAACCGCTGTTCTTGGGTCATCACATGATAACTTGATCGCTTTGATCGACCAGGCGCGTGTTTTAAAAGAGGAGAAACAGTCGGAACAATTTAAACCGGTGGTCGAATCTCTGACACGGGTCGCCAATCTCGCTGAAAAAGCGGATGATGACGTAAGTGTGGCTGTCGACTTGCTTGAATCTGACTCAGAGCGTGATCTTAATGACGCCGTGGATGCCATCGAAATACTGACGGAAAAAGATATCAGTGCTGAGCAGAAATGGCAGCAGTTCGTTCAATTGCATCCGTTGATCGATACCTTTTTCGATGAAAACATGGTCATGACCAAAGATGAAGCGGTGAAGGCCAATCGTCTGGCACTGCTAAATCGCATCAATAAATTAGTACGACCGTTTGCCCGGTTTAATGCGCTAGTGATCAAATAATCAGACAGAGAAGGCAGTAAAGCTGTCTTCTTTCGTTTATATAGGGAATTAAATGGAGTTTGACTGAAGGAGTAGCCTCTTATGCTAAAACAATTTTTCTCTTATTACCGACCGTATAGAAAGTTATTCACCCTGGATTTTTCGGCCGCGACGGTGGTAGCCGTTTTGGAACTGGCCTTTCCCATCATAGTCCAGCAAGTCGTCAATCAGATCCTGCCGAGCGGCAACTGGCCACTTGTCATCGGGGTGTCCATCGGCTTATTGGTCATCTACGCCATCAACACGACACTGCATTTTGTCGTTACATATTACGGGCACAAACTGGGAACGAATATCGAAACAGATATGCGTCAGGATCTCTACAATCACCTGCAGAAACAATCTTTTTCCTATTTCGATGACCGGGAAACAGGCACGCTGATCACACGATTGACATCCGATCTGTTTGAGATCGCTGAAGTCGCCCACCATGGACCTGAAGATATCTTTATCACCATCTTTACGTTACTGGGTGCTTTCGGTTTAATGCTGAGTGTCCATGTGCCTTTGGCGATCATGACGTTCATCCTGGTCCCGTTTATCGCTGTGGCACTGGGATTCTTCAATAAACGTATGACCCAGGTCAATACGCAGATCTATGATGACTTGGGTAATTTCAGTGCGGGTATCGAAGCGTCAGTCGGCGGCATCCGTGTCGTTCAGGCTTTTTCAAATGAAGACTATGAACAAAGACGTTTCGAGCATTTGAATCAGGCCTATAAAAAATCCAAATATCTCTTTTACAAGACCATGGCTATCAGTCATTCGTATAACTACTTTTTCATTCGCCTGATCAGCTTGTTCACCCTGTTTTTCGGCGCCTATTTCACCATTCAAGGCGAAATAAGCTATGGTGATCTGGTTGCCTTTATCTTGTTTGCCAACGTGTTTGTCCGTCCGATCGAAAGAGTGAACCACATGATCGAAAGTTACCCTAAAGGCATCGCTGGGTTCAGACGCCTGCTTGATGAAATGAATCGCCATCCTGATGTGAAAGACACCGATTATGCTTATGACGTCCAGACGCTTAAAGGCGATATCGAATATAAAAATGTGGTGTTCAGCTACGAAAAAGATCAAGTGGTCTTGAAAGACATCAACTTGAAAATCGATGCGGGTGAGACCATCGCCTTTGTCGGACCTAGTGGGGCAGGAAAAACCACGATATGCAATCTGCTGCCGCGCTTTTATGACATAGACAGCGGTAAAATAACCATCGACGGGTATTCCATCAAAGAAATTACCTTGAAGTCCTTACGCGAACAGATCGGCGTCGTCCAGCAAGACGTGTTCCTGTTCCCCGGGACCATTAGAGAAAATATCCTGTATGGTAAACTGGAGGCAACAGAGGCCGAAGTTCAGGCTGCCGTCAAGATGGCCAATCTCGAAGATGTGGTCGACAACCTGCCGAGAGGACTGGAAACCGTCATTGGCGAACGCGGGGTCAAATTATCCGGCGGTCAGAAACAGCGTTTGTCTATTGCCCGTATGTTCTTAAAGAATCCGCCCATCCTGATACTGGACGAAGCCACATCAGCTTTGGATACAGAAACAGAACAAGCCATCCAGGAAGCTTTAGAAAGCTTGTCCAAAGGAAGAACGACTTTGATTATCGCCCATCGTCTGGCAACGATCCGTAATGCCGACCGCATTGTCGTCGTTGCAGATAAAGCGATAGTCGAGCAAGGAAGTCATGATGAACTGATCGCTCAAGGCGGCGCCTACAAAGCTTTGTATGACGCCCAATTTTCTTGAGAAAACTCTAAAAAACTCTGATGAGGAGGAATACTATGGAAGCAGAACAAAGACGTGAAGAAATTCTTAAAGCCTTAAAGAATCGTTCCACGCCAATAGTCGCTCGCGAACTGGCGACACAGTTTGACGTCAGTCGGCAAGTGATCGTCGGTGATATCGCCTTACTCAGAGCTGCGGGTGAGGATATTTATGCCACCCCCAAAGGCTACATGATGAGAAAAGCGGGAGCTGCTGATGTGACCGCTCAACTGGTCTGCGTGCACACGCGTGAAGAAACCCGAGAAGAACTCTATACCATTGTGGACTGCGGATGCGAAGTGATAGATGTGATCGTGGAACACCCGTTATATGGCATGATGAGGGGAGATTTAAATATTTCCAGTCGCCTGGAAGCTGATGAATTCCTCGGCAAACTTGATGAAACCGAGACGCTATTGCTTTCTACGTTGACAGAGGGCATCCATACCCACACGATCAGGGCCAAAGATGAAGCGACACGGGACAAATGTATCCTTGGTCTCAGAGAAAAAGGCTTTCTATACGAATAAAGCTATTGACATCTCCGGGAATCTGCGTATACTTTAAAGGTGTAAAGACACCCATATATACATAGATGAAGGAGATGTTTTTTATCAAAAAGACGAATACTTTAAAATTGACGATCACCGCTTTACTGACCGCCATCGCAATCATGATCCCGATGGTCATGCCGATCAAAGTGTTACTTGAGCCGGCTTCGTTCACCTTAGCAAGCCATGTGCCTATATTTTTCGCGTTGTTTCTTTCACCGCAGATCGCCGTGCTCGTATCACTTGGCTCAGCAGTTGGTTTTTTGCTTGCCGGTTTCCCGATCGTCATTACACTTCGGGCGCTCAGTCACGTCGTGTTCGCACTGGTCGGGGCGCTTTATATAAACAATAGGAGAGAAGACATCCTTTCTTCACCTGTGAAGAGCTATATTTTCTCGTTTTGGCTGGGGATCGTGCATGCTTTAGCTGAAGTCGCCGTTGTTTCTTTATTTTTCTTCGGATTAG
>NZ_JAWOBT010000006.1:0-4431 GCF_046484155.1 Alkalibacterium sp. | reverse complement strand
CTTGTCTTGTCAACTCTAAGACAGCTGAAAAAGAGCAGCTAAACTCTTTTCTGTCTGAGCCCTAGTCATTATTTACTTTTTACTATCAATATAATTCTGATAATTCGTGTTGCCACCCGATAACACATTTACATCTAAAAACCCAATGTTCAATAGTAGATTTTGTGCGGTGTTGCTGGTTACCCCTTTATTGCAGTACACGACCGTCTTAACCGAACGGTCCAAATCAGCGACACCTTTACGCAAGTCCGGCATCGGAATATTGACGGCATCTTTGACATGATTTTTTCCATACTGTTTGGGCGAACGTACATCTACGATCTGCAGAGGAACAACCTTCTCCTGAAACGCAACCAGCTCTTCAGGTGTCATCACAGGCAAATTTTCCCGAGCATTTTCCAGGACCATGCCTGTATACATGACCGGATCTTTCGTCGTACTGAACGGCGGGGCATAAGCCAGGTCAAGATGGAATAGATCCTCTGCTGTCGCACCAAAGGTAATGGCTGTCGCAAACACGTCGATACGTTTGTCTACACCCTCTGGACCTACGATTTGTGCACCCAGGAAACGCCCGGACTCTCTATCGGCAACACCTTTGATGGTGATTTCCTGTCCTCCAACGTATTTTGCGTGAGCGGGTTTAATATTGTGAATAACGACCGGATCAAAACCGGCTTTTGCCGCTTCTTTTTCTGAGAGCCCCGTATAAGCCACGGTCAAATCAAATAAACGGAAAATGCCAGTGCCGAGCGTTCCCTTAAATTCAAGCGGTCCACCGGTTAAATGATCACCGACAATACGACCCATTTTATTCGCTGTCGAACCCAGTGGATGATAACTCGGCTGGTTCGTGACCCTATGAAAACTCTCGGCCACATCTCCGACTGCGTAAACATCTTCAGCTGACGTCTTCATGTGTTTGTCCACTTTGATTGCGCCAGTTTCACCAAGTTCAATGTCAGCATCTAAAGCTAAGACGGTATTCGGTTTTACTCCAACGGCTAAGATCACTAAGTCGGTTTCAAGCGTTGCACCCTTTTGAGTACCAATCGAGACCACTTTACCATTGCCTTCAATGGTATCTACTTTGTCACCAATATAAAGGGCGACACCGTTATCTTTCAGTTCTTTCTTCAAATGATAAGCCATATCTGCATCGATTTTAGGGAAGATCTGATCCGCAAGTTCGACGATAGACACAGTCAATCCTTTTCTGGTCAGTTGTTCTGCCATTTCAAGCCCGATAAATCCAGATCCGACAATCGTGACATGCTTGATATCATGACCCTTCATATATTTATCAATGGCCTTCGTGTTATCCATCGATTTGACATGAAACACATTTTCGTAAGTAGCCAAGCTGAATGGTGGCGGGGTAAGCGAATAAGACCCGGTCGCCAGCACTAACTTATCATAGGTCTCTCTGGAACCTTTGCCAGTCTCTTTGTTGTACACTTTAATTTCTTTGGCTAAAGGGTGGATGGCTTTAACGTGATGGTTAATGTGAATATCAATTTCAAAGCGTTTTTTAAACCACTCAACGTCTCTAGGAATCAGGGCATCTAATCTTTCTACTTCTCCTCCTAAAAAATAAGGCATACCACAGACGGAATAAGAAATATCTTCTGCCTCTTCATACACAACGATTTCAGCTGTCTCATCATTTCGCCTTGCTTTGGCAGCAACCGATGTTCCCGCTGCCACAGAACCAATGACTACAATTTTCATAAAATGAACCCTCCTTATATAGACTGTTGTCTATCTATTGTCAAGTATATCAATTTGCACACAAAATTGCTACCTGTTTATCTACCATCATTGTAAAGAAAATGTAAATATCCCCTTAATTAAATGCTTTAACGATGAACTGAATCGTTCCATTTTCGTTGAAGATCAAAAGTCCTGACCCGATGAATACCATGCCAAAATGATGCTTCCGTCCTTTTCACTCCATCCCTCTGTTTCGTGAACCCCTCCAATTTTATGTAAACAGGCACGAACATCTGATCTGTATTCTTGCCTGTTTACATAAATACGACGGTTATACATGCTTGAATCGTCTTCTGTTTCTTCCTATATCTAACTAATGCACGCTTTAAACTTCATTATTCTGTCACAATCACTCACAATCTATTCAGTAAATTCTCATAAAGACTGAATTATTTCTAAAAGTAAGTATAATGAACATAATGGCGAAAAAACAGACCAGGAATACATGGAAAGAATAGAGGGTTTATTAATTATGATTACAGTAACAAATGTAAGTTTGCTTTTTTCTGATAGAAAACTATTTGAAGATGTCACTTTAAAATTTGCGAATGACAATTGCTACGGTGTTATCGGAGCGAATGGTGCAGGGAAATCTACATTCTTAAAAATATTATCCGGAGAAATCTCTCCGACTTCAGGCGACGTTTCACTACCAAAAGATTCACGCATGGCCGTGTTAAAACAAAACCACTATGATTATGAAGATCAGAACGTTATTGATACAGTCATCATGGGTCATGAGCGTTTATACAACATTATGCAGGAAAAAAATGAAGTTTATATGAAAGCTGACTTCTCAGATGAAGACGGCATTCGAGTCGCTGAACTTGAAGGCGAATTTGCTGAGTTAGACGGTTGGGAAGCTGAACCGCAAGCAATGACGTTACTCAAAGGTTTAGGTGTTCCGGAAGCTTTACACTATAAAAAAATGAGTGAACTAACTAGTGGCCAGCATGTGAAAGTTCTGCTAGCGCAAGCATTGTTCGGCAAACCTGATGTGCTGCTTCTTGATGAGCCCACAAACGGCTTGGACACGCAGTCTATTGCCTGGCTTGAAGAATTTTTAATCAACTTTGAAAACACCGTTATTGTTGTCTCCCATGACAGACACTTTTTAAACAAAGTCTGTACACATATGGTCGACGTTGACTTCGGTAAAATCAGACTTTTTGTCGGTAACTACGACTTCTGGTTGGAATCCAGTCAACTGGCTTCGAAATTACAAGCTAATCAAAACATTAAAAAAGAAGAAAAAATAAAAGAACTCGAAGCCTTTATCGCTCGATTCAGCGCAAACGCATCTAAGTCTAAACAAGCGACATCGCGTAAAAAAACGCTGGATAAAATCACCTTGGATGATATCCAACCGTCATCACGTCGTTATCCTTTCGTCGGTTTCCAACCTGAACGTGAAATCGGTAATGATTTATTACGTGTGGAGAATCTTTCAAAAACGATCGATGGCAAAAAAATATTAGGCAATATTACTTTCTCCTTAACCAAAGACGATAAAGTTGCTTTCACAAGTATGAATGATGTTGCGATCAGTACTTTATTCAAAATCATCACAGGTGAAATGGAACCGGATGAAGGTACTTTTAGTTGGGGCATAACGACTAAACATACGTATCTTCCTAAAGATTCGTCCAGTGAATTCGAGAACAGTTCATTGACCATCATAGACTGGTTGAGACAATATGTGGTAAATAAAGAAGAAAATGACAATACCTTCTTGAGAAGCTTCCTCGGACGCATGCTCTTTTCCGGTGATGAAGTCATGAAAGAAGTATCTGTCTTATCCGGTGGAGAAAAAGTGCGTTGCATGCTTTCTAAACTGATGCTGAGTAAAGCCAATGTTTTGGTTTTAGATGATCCCACGAACCACTTGGACTTAGAATCGATTACAGCCTTAAACAATGGACTTATCGATTTTAAAGGAGCAATATTATTCGGCTCACATGACCATCAATTCATTCAAACAGTTGCCAACCGCATTATCGAAATTTCACCAAATGGTGTTGTCGACCGCGCTGAAACAACTTATGATGAATTCTTGGAAAACAAAACCGTTCGATCTCAAGTCGATGCCTTATACCAAAAATAAAAACTTAACAGATGGACACTCACGACTAGAGTCGTGAGTTTCCTTTTTTTATTTTATACAGAAGAAAGAAGCTTTGCCTTCTTTCTTCTGTATTATGGTTACAATCGTCCGATAGTGAGCACTCACACGTGCCTTTCGTAATGGGTTTCATCAATTGATAGCGCTTAATACCGATTGCGTGACCTTCCCCTCCTTCTGTCCTTCGTGAAGGGCACGCTTCGCCCCATTGCGTGACCTTCGTCTCCTCTTTTCCTTCGTGAAGGGCACGCTTTGACCTATTGCGTGACCTTCCCCCTCCTTCTGTTCTTCGTAAAGGGCACGCTTCGCCCTATTGCATGACCTTCGTCTCCTCTTTTCCTTCGTGAAAGGCACGCTTTGACCCATTGCGTGACCTTCGCCTCCTGCTGTTCTTCATGAAGGGCACGCTTGGCCTCATTGCGTGACCTTCGCCTCCTCCTGTTCTTCATGAAGGTCACGCAATGGAGCCAAGCGTGCCCTTCATGAAGAACAGGAGGAGGCGAAGGTCACGCAATGAGGCCAAGCGTGCCCTTCAT
>NZ_JAWOBT010000113.1:0-5123 GCF_046484155.1 Alkalibacterium sp. | reverse complement strand
ACTGACCGCCATCGCAATCATGATCCCGATGGTCATGCCGATCAAAGTGTTACTTGAGCCGGCTTCGTTCACCTTAGCAAGCCATGTACCTATATTTTTCGCGTTGTTTCTTTCACCGCAGATTGCCGTGCTCGTATCACTTGGCTCAGCAGTTGGTTTTTTGCTTGCCGGTTTTCCGATCGTCATTACACTTCGGGCGCTCAGTCACGTCGTGTTCGCACTGGTCGGGGCACTTTATATAAACAATAGGAGAGAAGATATCCTTTCTTCACCTGTGAAGAGCTATATTTTCTCATTTTGGCTGGGGATCGTGCATGCTTTAGCTGAAGTCGCCGTTGTTTCTTTATTTTTCTTCGGATTAGTCTCAGGCGGTGATTATCAGGACGGCTTTTTCTATGCGATCTTCCTGCTCGTTGGTGTAGGGACCGTCGTGCATAGCATGGTCGACTTTTTCATCGCTCAAGTCATGTGGAAGAGTCTGGGTAAACAAATGAACCGCATTGCAAAAAAAGTGACAGCCTGATCATTAAAAAAAACGGTGAAATTTGAACCTGTAGGGTATACCCCAGCAGGTTCAAATTTTTTGTAAGTAATCCAAGGCGAATTATTTACATAATAAACGAAATACGGTATACTGAAGATTGATTAATATAGGGTCAGTATGCCTTTTCTTTAACGCCTATAATGCATAGGTCAAGAAGGGGGATGAAGAATGAGCAGAATACCTGAAGAAACAATCAATTCTATTAGAGAACAAACAGATATTGTTCAAGTTATTTCTCAATATCTTCAGTTAAGAAAGTCAGGACAAAATCACTTTGCTTCCTGTCCTTTTCATGACGATAAAACACCGTCCTTTTCAGTCAGTGAGAAAAAACAGATTTATCATTGTTTCAGCTGCGGAAGAGGCGGAAATGTCTTTAGTTTCCTGCAGGAAATCGAAGGTCTTTCATTTGTAGAAGCCGTAGGTAAGACAGCGGAACTTGCAGATATCCCTATAGACCAGACGATCTTCGAGCAGGCAAAACAGAACCGGCCGAGTGTCGATTCAACTAAAGGCAAACTGCTAGCTATGTATGAAAAAACTGAACATTTTTATCATCATGTCCTCGTCAATACTAAAGCAGGTGAAGAAGCCTACCAGTATTTACTTGATAGGGGCGTGACCGAAGAGAGCATTGAAACATTCAAGATCGGTTTTTCTCCGCCTCAAAGAGAGACGTTAAAATTGTATCTTGAAAATGAAGGCTTAAGTGAAAAAGATATCTTAAGAAAATCCGGTCTATTTTCCGACAGAGAAGACGATTCGTTTTATGATCGCTTTACCAACCGGATCCTCTTTCCTATCAAAGATGCCAAAGGACAGACAGTTGCTTTCTCTGGACGAGCCTTTATCGATGATGGTCAGGCCCGCACGGCTAAATACATGAACAGTCCTGAAACTGAACTGTTCAATAAGCGGCGGGTGCTGTTCAACTATGACAAAGCACGACCGGTCATTCGTCGTGAAGGCGAAGTGTTCCTGTTTGAAGGGTTCATGGATGTCATCTCGGCCTGGCAGGCGGGTATCAGAAACGGTCTAGCTACGATGGGGACCAGCCTGACAGAAGAGCAAGTCCAAACGTTAGATAAAGTGACGGATCACGTCGTCATTGCTTACGATGGCGATGCAGCCGGCCTGGAAGCGATAAAACGAGCGACCGATTTCATAACGAATGAAACCCATTTTTCGATTGAAATTGCGACATTTCCGGAAAATTTAGATCCTGATGATTTTATCCAGAAAAAAGGACCGGAAGCATTCAAAGAATTCTTAGCTCATGGTCGAGACACCTTGATGAGTTTTCTGATGAAGTATCATAAAAAAGAAATCAATCTAAAAAACGAAAGTGATCGATTGAAATACATCGATGTCATCCTAAAAGAATTGACACGCGTGACTTCTGCAGTTGAGAGAGAGTTATATTTGAAGCAAATAGCTGAAACGTTTGATTTATCTACCGACTCTTTGAAAGAACAAATGCACGGTCACATCGTTGAAAATCAGAAAGAACAGCGCAAACAGCAGCGAAAACGAAGTGAAAAACAGCCTGATAATGAAACGAGCCAGCAACCGGTGATCATCCGGCAGAATAAGCCGAAACAGACAGCGGTCATGAAAGCTGAAACAGCCTTGTTGAATCGCCTGTTCACGAATAACGAGGTCTGGCAGCAACTGACAGCACAGGATAACGATTTAGCCTTTTCGACTGAATCGAATCAGCTCCTGTTTTTACTGTACGAAGAGTTTTATCATTCACACGATCATCCGAATGTTCAATCGTTTATCGATTTTTTACCTGATGACAAACTGAAAAGTAAAGCATCGGAGATCATGTGGCTTTCTTTATCGGAAGAGACCGCGCCCGGAGAAATTGAAGATTATCTTAATTTGATCTGTAATCGCCAGCCCCTGGAGGAACGCATCACCCGTAAACGGGAAGAACTAAAAGATGCTGAACGCAGTGGGGATAAACAAAGACAGCAGTCGTTGAGTATTGAGATCATCAACTTATACCGTCAATTAAAAAATAAATAAAAAGATTAATCAGGAGGTCTGTCATTTTATGGCAAAAACAACGAAGAAAAACAAAAAAAAGCCCGGAGAAAAATACGAACTCGCAGTTGTTCATTTTATCAAAGAATTGAAGAAAGACAAGGAACAGACCGTTTCCTATGTGAAGGTAACCGATGAATTGGCCGAGCCTTTTGGTCTGGAAAAAGACCAGATGGATGACTTGGTTCAGAAACTTGAAGACGAAGGAATCGGAGTCGTTGATGAAGACGGAAATCCGTTAACTAAACAGCTTAAGAAACAGGAAAAAGCTGCTGAGAAAGCAAAAAAAGAAGAAATGATTGCTCCTCCGGGCGTTAAGATCAACGATCCCGTGCGTATGTATCTGAAAGAAATCGGCCGAGTCGACTTATTAAGCGCAGCCGAGGAAGTCGCCCTAGCAAAACGGATCGAAGCAGGGGAAGTTTTAGCTAAACAAGAATTAGCTGAAGCCAACTTAAGACTTGTTGTATCGATCGCAAAAAGATATGTCGGACGTGGCATGAGCTTTTTAGATTTGATTCAAGAAGGAAATATGGGACTCATGAAAGCTGTTGAGAAGTTTGACTACGAAAAAGGGTTCAAATTCTCGACCTATGCGACCTGGTGGATCAGACAAGCCATCACCCGCGCCATTGCTGACCAAGCCCGTACGATCCGTATTCCCGTACACATGGTCGAAACGATCAACAAACTCGTCCGTATCCAGCGTCAGCTCTTACAGGATTTAGGCCGTGAACCAACACCGGAAGAAATCGGTGCTGAAATGGACTTGCCTACTGAAAAAGTCAGAGATATCCTTAAAATTTCTCAAGAACCCGTTTCTTTGGAGACACCGATCGGCGAAGAAGACGATTCCCACTTAGGTGACTTCATCGAAGATGACGGTGCAACCAGTCCTGCAGACAATGCTGCATATGAACTGCTTAAGAACGAACTGGAAGACGTGCTGGACACGTTAACGGATCGTGAAGAAAATGTCCTGCGTTTAAGATTCGGTCTTGATGACGGGCGTCAGCGTACCTTAGAAGATGTGGGCAAAGTCTTTGGCGTAACGAGAGAACGTATTCGTCAAATCGAAGCAAAAGCCTTAAGGAAACTGCGTCATCCAAGTCGTTCTAAACAATTAAAAGACTTTTTAGAATAATAAACCACTGACAGATACGCAGGGAAAGCGAATAATGTAGTGTAAAGTAAAAGTTCTTGTCGCTTTCCTTTGCAATCTGTTTATAATTTTGGTATACTCATTTCTGGCTTGTTCAGTTTAATGAAAAATGCTATTTACTTAAAATAAAATCGTGGAAGGTGAAAATCAGATGAAATTAACAGCGACAAAACGTACTGAAACAGGAACATCCGCTTCAAGAAGAGCAAGAGAAGAAGGAAACATCCCAGCAGCTATCTATGGTAAAGAGGTAGACACTGTATCTGTATTAGTAAACAGAAAAGAGTTTGAAATGACATTGCGTGAAGTCGGCGCAAACGGAGTATTCGACATCGAAGTTGGCGGAGATACATACCAAGTCTTCGTTAAAGACAAAACAACTGCTGCTCTAAAACCAGAAATTTATCACGTAGACTTTTTAGCCTTTACTAAAGGTCAAAAAGTTAACATGACCATCCCAGTTTACGTTATTGGCGAAGAAGAAATTGAAGAAGGTGTCGTATCACAATCTATTTCCGAATTAGAAGTGAACGTAGCACCTGCTGAAGCTCCTTCAGACTTCACTATCGACGTTTCAGCTATGGAAATCGGCGACACTAAACACGTTTCTGATATTGAAGTAGCCGACAACGTTGAACTACTAACTGACGTAGAATTAACAGTGGTATCTGTTTCTGCTCCACAAATCGAAGAAGAACCAGAAACATCTGCTGATGATGAAATGCCAGAACCAGAACTTATTGGCGAAGAAGACGACGAAGATTCAAAAGAATAATCGTTCTCTGTCTTTAATAACAAGATAAGTAATGAAAGTCGAGTGATCTATGCGTAACAGCATAGATCACTCGGCTTTTTTGTGTTCAGGCAGATGAAACTGACCAAGGGAGGTCAGTTTCCACAAGCTTTGGAAGTTTAGTAGGAGACCATACTCGCTCCCAGGCGAGTATGACCCTTAAAAAGAGCGGATGTTATGCTGCGGAGGACCGTTCAGTGCCGGCTCGGAGCCTTCAAGGCCTTGAGTCGGCATAAGGTTTTTTTGGGTTGCCACTCGGTGAACAAGCCTTTGTGGGTTGGCAGTGGTGCGCCCAACTAGTGTCCACTCATTTTTCAGCTGCTCACGGGTGAACAGTAACGGCCCTCAATAGTGACCAGTCAACAGGAAAGCGTTGGTCAGTGGCAAGTATAGAGCCCGTCTAGTGACCAGTCACTAGACCATGACGACTGACTGGTCACTCGAGAGCACCGATAGTCGCCACCCCTGGTTCGTTTCTAAACGAGCAGGCACTACAGGACGTACTTGGTTCCTACTGTGACGCCCAAACTCACTCAGTGATCGCTTATAATTGTGTCTGTGCTCACTCGATG
>NZ_JAWOBT010000007.1:0-2604 GCF_046484155.1 Alkalibacterium sp. | reverse complement strand
CCCCGCACCGTGGAAATACTCAAGAAAGAAGGGATGAATCCCCTGGCCACCATGGAGGTATTTTCCCGTCGAGCTGGTATCTTGTGCGGCATAGAAGAAGTTAAAGCTTTGCTGGCAGAAGTCCTTCCCGAAAACAATCGTGAAGTCTGGGCACTAAGTCATTGAGCGCCAAGATGATACTGACAGACAGCGGCGGACTGCAGGAGGAATGCACCGTGCTGGGAACGCCATGCCTCACCCTGCGATGGAACACCGAGAGGCCTATAACGTTGAGACAGCACGGGGGTGCCAGCGTGATAGTGGGTAATAATACGGATCTTATACGCAGGGAATACCAGAAGACATTGCTTCTTGACCGTAATCCTCACCGCCCGAAGCTATGGGATGGCAAAACAGCAGGCAGGTGCCTGGATGCCATACTGGATGCATAGTGATTGATTTCAGCTATGTGTAGTATGGAATTTAAAAGCTCTTCCCTTTCCGTTTGCTGATTAGTTATTTGTTGTTCTTGCTTTCATCTTAGCTGTAATCATCAATGGAATCACCTCCAGTCCATTCAAGCCCTTGAGCAAGGATAAACTGTTTCTCTGCCCCATTGTTCTCGAAAAAACTTCCAAGATTTGTATGAACAAACAACTTGTTTTCATAAGTCACTTGTGCCAATGACCAAGGCTTTATTGCGTTATCATCACTATTCTTACACATAACCCACAATGTGTTTCCATCTCCGGATGTTGCATAATCTAAAATAATCGAGTATGAATATTTGTTGCGGGAAAATATTTCTCCAATCTTGAGATTTGCAGCATAGGACTCAATAGGATTATCGGTGCTTTCTTGTGGACAACAAGGAAACTCAGACGGAGTACGCCATTCTTTTTGAATAGCATTAGGCGTTTCAGAGGTTACTAATCCAGGAGTTTCTTGAGATGAAGAGTAATTAAGATTATCTTTAAATATCCATTCCCCCAATGAACCACCTTTCGATGAAGTGCTGTCATTTTCCTTTTTCGTCCACTCACTTAAACGTTGCCAAGATGTTCGTGCTTCTTCCGGAGTAACAGTTCTCATCCACTCAAAGTTAGGATCTACATTTATATGATTGTGTAATATGGACGGGTCTTTGAGAAAAGCTTCAATACTACCACAATGGTGTACTATTCTTTTTACCGTTATCGGGTTATTCAGAATATTCTCCAATTTGGTTAACCAGCGAAGATTTTCAGGTCTATTATTTTGACGATTTGTGTCAATATGGTCGACAATATGTTGTGGAGTTGGTGGTTCACCCAAAAAAGCGTATGCCACGATGCGATGAACAACTTCTGAAACAATGAGCATATAGCCATTATTGTTTGGTTTTCCAAAAGTCCACTGATTATCATATTTCCGCAGGCGTTTACCTTTGCGAGCATGGCGTAGCACAGCTCCATTATCCCGAACAGAATAATGTTCATCTTTGTAAACACATTCGAGTTCTCGCTTAAAATCAGTCATCAAACCCTTCCTTTTATTCTATTGGAATAATTAGTCTTTCCTCAGATTCTATTGACCATTGAACTTGCCACATTTTGCCATCAATCTGATCCAGCAGAATGAATGTATAAATGTTTTGGGTTGAATAAAGCATAAATCTACCATTCTCTTCCTTTTCTTTGGGGACAAGGGGCACAAAATTTAAATATGTTTCAAAGCGATTGTCGCCTCCTACATCGTATTGAACTTGCCACATTTGTCCATTTCGTGTATTTAGTTTGATGAAAGTCCACATGTTTTCCGTTGGAAAAAGGCGATAACCAACGTTAGTGATTTGTGTTAAAACGCTCTCATTTAAGGTGCTATCAATAGTAGTACCTTCAAGATTTTGTGAATTTGCCCTCGTGTAGGTAGATGAGACTACAAAAATAAAGATTAATAAAATTATAAATTTCCTCATAATTAGTTAGGATTAAATGGTATTAATAATTTTTCTTTTTATCACAAGTTTAAGAATAGTATTTCTTTTCGCATAAATAAAAATAACCATTATACTTTGGTCTTTTTGATTAATGCTAACGCAGATCTTTTGCTTATAACACTATAGGGGTCGCCCAGGCTGTTAAATAAAAACTCAAGATCATTATCCGTTTCTTCATCGCAAAATTTGATATGTCGAAGTTTTTCCGGATATTGAATTAGTAATAATTTCCTGACTTATACTACGATACACCTTTCGGGAAAAGCAAGTTTAGCTTCTGGAAATCTTATACTTTTATATGAGAACAATATACTTCATTCAAGAGGAATTATCAAGAATTTCGCTCAACCGTAGACCTTTAGTCGTTTGTCTTTGGTCTTTTGCCGGAAATAATATCTGCAGGGGTAATGATGATTGGTTCAGCGGAAATTTTTTCAGGCTTATTCTTGAGAAACAGGGTATACACAATTTTCCTGTTCTTTACAAAAGGCAGCTTTTGAGCTTTATTTTTCAATCTGTTAAAAACCTTTACAGCATCTATGGCTTCTGACCATTTTGCTTCACCAATAAGTAATGAGGACCCGTCATCTGCTAATGCAACAATGTCAATCTCCACCGGTTTGTTATCAATTCCGTTACCCCACCAT
>NZ_JAWOBT010000131.1:0-7958 GCF_046484155.1 Alkalibacterium sp. | reverse complement strand
GTCCTCTCATATTCATCAATTTATTTCACCAACAGCGCTTATCAAAATAAAAAGTTTCTTTACTGAATAAAACCGTCATAATGAATAGTCATATCATCAAACTATCCATGATTTTCTTGTTCAGAAAAATGATTCGAATGCCACTGATCATACTTTTATTTTTTTCACATGCAACTGCTATATTTCAGTGGGAATTCATGTCCTTAGTCAAAAAAAGCCTTAGACTAAACCTATTCCAAACATCAATTATGTTGAGTCGACGATTTTGCATGTGAAAAAGATATGTGGTAAGGTTATACATGAGAATAAAAACTTTCTGAAAATTTCATGAAAGTAATAAATTCTATTTGCTGGAATATTAAGCGAATAAATATATGGAGGATTTAAGATGAAAAAATTTACACCTTTGAAATTAGTATCATTAGCTTCTGTTTCATTATTGATCGCCGCATGTGGCACTGATGGTTCAACGGATAGCGAAGACACGACTATGTTTGAACAAATGGATTATACGATTACCGGTATTGAACCAGGTTCTGGTATTACAGAAAGTGCTCGGAGAGCCTTTGACGAATATGATAATTTAAGTGGTTGGGAGCTTCAAGAAAGCTCGACAGGTGGTATGATGGTCGAACTTCAACAAGCAATCGAAAACGAAGAACCGATCATTATCACAGGATGGCAGCCCCATCACATCTTTGAGATTTATGACTTAAAAATACTTGAAGATCCAAAACAAGCATTTGGTGCCGCCGAAAACATTCATACAATGACCCGTATCGGGCTAGAGGAAGACATGCCTGATGCTACAGCGATTTTAGACAATTTCGCGTGGGAAATAGAAGATATGCAGCAGATCGTTCTAGAGGCTCAAGAGATCCCCTTTGAAGAAGCGGCTCAAAACTGGTACGATGACAATCAGGATTTAGTGAATGAATGGACCGATGGTGTTCCAGAAAGTGATGGCCAGGAAATCGATCTTGTTTCCATGCCTTGGGACACAGAACGTGCGTCTGCTAGTGTCATGACCTTAGTGCTTGAAAATCACGGTTTTGATGTAAACGTGACTAGTGTCGATCCATCTATTTTATTTCAAGCCTTGGCACAAGGTGAAGCCGATGCGACCGTTACACCCTGGTTACCCACTACCCACGGTGCCTTTATGGAAGAATACGGAGACGACTTGGTCGACTTAGGTCCTAACCTACCAGGTGCTGTTTCAGGTTTTGTAGTTCCTGCTTACATGGATATCGATTCCATCGAAGACCTACCTGCAAATGACTAAAACAAGAATCAACTAAAATCGGGAAGAAACTTCCTGATTTTTTTTCGGGAAATTTTCATTATTAATTGAGCCACCCTTATATTTTTTGTGAAAGCATATCATTTTATAGCTTTTGAATACTATGCTAACCTTAATGGGTGCGTGAGGACATTCGTGAGAGTATTATGAAACACTGATCAACAATAAGAGCTTCAAATAAATCAATACAGGGGGAACTTTTTATGAAAAAGACAACACCATTAAAACTCGTCTCGCTTGCTTCAGTGTCATTACTTGTTGCAGCCTGTGGTACTGACGATGCAGCTGATAACGGAGATGCAAGCTTAGGCGAGCAACTCGAATACACCATCACAGGAATCGAACCCGGTGCTGGAATAACTGAAAGATCAGAGGCCGCTTTAGAAGAATATGACAATTTAGCAGGTTGGGAACTGGAAACAAGCTCGACTGCAGGAATGATGGGTCAGTTAGAATCAGCTATAGATAATGAAGAACCGATTATTGTAACCGGCTGGACCCCTCACTATAAATTTGAATTGTATGACTTGAAATTCCTGGAAGATCCTGAAGGTGTCTTTGGTGACGCAGAATTTGTGCATACCATGTCGCGTGAAGGATTCGAAGCAGATATGCCCGAAGCTTATGCTATCTTAGACAATTTCTCATGGGAAGTCGATGATATGCAGGGAATCATGTTAGCTGCGCTGGAAACAGATTTTGATGTAGCGTCCGCTGCCTGGATCGAAGAAAACCAGGAAACTGTTGACTCATGGACTGAAGGCGTAGATGAAGTGGATGGGCAAGAAATAGATATCGGCTCGTTCCCTTGGGATTCTGAACGTGCCTCCTCAGCAGTCATTGCTCAAGTACTGGAAGATCACGGGTTCGATGTCACTGTAAATAATGTCGATCCTTCCATCCTCTTCCAGGCATTGTCTCAAGGAGAAGTAGACGTAACCGTCGCCCCTTGGTTGCCAACGACTCAAGGTGCTTACCTTGAAGAATATGGCGATGACATTGTCGACATGGGACCAAATATGGAAGGGACCGTCATCGGTTTTGTTGTTCCTGAATATATGGACATTGATTCCATCGAAGACTTGGAACCTAAAGAATAATGTGAACTGTTTAAAGACTCAGGATTTATTCCTGAGTCTTTTTCATACATAAATATATCAGAGACCATTTTTTCAAGAAAGCGCTATGTTATAATTATAGAAAGACTTAAGGAGGAAAAGCATGAATCATACATATGAAACATTGCGATTAAAGTTGGAACGCTTGCTGAAGAAAAAGAAATCAGCTGAAGAACGGTTTCAATTAAATGAAAATAGATACAATGAGGCAAAAGCAGTTTTCCAGAAAGAGAAAGCAGATGTTGATAAACTGGAATCTCAGTCTCTAACTACTTTTTTAAGAACCGTTATTGGAACACATGACAAGAAACTGTACGAAGAAAAACAAGAACAAATCAAAGCAAAACTGACTTTAGATGAAGCTTCAGCTTTGCACCTGGAATCTCGCAAAGAGCTCTCACGCATAATCGCTGAAATCGATGAACTTAAAGCTGAGCTGGATACTTTAAAAGAGAAACTGAAAGTGACAGATTCTGCGTTTTATGAGGACCTTTCCCGTAAAGAAGAACAGCAACTCCAATTGGAATCAGAAATTCAAGAAATCAACGAAGCCTTGAATGCCGGAGAGAGTGTCTTAAGCGGTTTAAATTCGACCTTAGAAAAGCTGGATTCCGCTGACTCTTTAGCCACCTGGGATATGTTCACTGACAGTTTCCTGATCGATATGTTCAAGTATGATAAAATCGATCAGGCTGAAGAAGAGCTCTTTTATCTGGAAGGATTGATTGAACGCTACAAGAAAGAACTGAAAGATGTCGATCTGCAAAATGTTCTGAACTATGAAAACCTTAGTCAAATGAGACGCGTTTTTGATGTCTTCTTCGATAATATCTTTTCAGACTGGAGTACGAAAGATACCATCCAGCGGAATAAAGATAACCTTGATACCCTCTATACCGAAGTCGATTGTATCCAAAAACAACTGCAGGACCGTAAAGTGGCCTTAGCAAAACAGTTGCAGGAATCGCAATTGTATTACTGAGTATAATATTAAAATAGCGGGAAAGCTCATTGATCAATGAGCTTTCCCGCTATTTTTATTTCACATTCAGTTTACTCGGTGGGGTTGCGTGCTACCAGGGTAGCGATTTACCTTTGATTTCTTCAATCCATAAGCCTCTTAATGCCTGCATCATATCTTCTGATAAGAGATCTTTTGAGGCAGCAAGATTCTGCTGTAATTGCTGACTGTTTTTAGCACCCGGAATAACTGTCGACACTTCTTTAAATGACAATATATACTGTAAAGCGATCTTAACCATCGACTGGTCGTCACCTATGATGCGACGTACTTTTTCAACTAATACGCTGCGGAACTGGATATCTTCCTTGCTCCATCTGCTTCTGATACCCGTGAACGTGCTGTCAGCATCATATTTACCCGTGAGCCATCCGGAGTCTAAAGGTACTTTCACGATCAGACCGACGCCTTCGTCATACGCACGTTTCATTGCAGGCAGTGGTTCCTGATAAAAAGCATTAAACATGACTTCAATGATCTGACTGTCTGTTTTATCCAGTAGTTCATTGATTTCTTTAGCCGTATCCACCGAAGCCCCGTAGGCTCTGATTTTCCCCTGCTTCTTCAGTTTTTCAAGCATTTGGAATTGCGGTGAATGTTGATCAAGCGCAGAAAATGGTGGATTATGAAGGAGGAGGCTATCAAGGTAGTCCGTATTCAATCGCTTGAGGCTTCCTTCGACAGATTCCAGCAGTTTTTCAGGTTCGAAACTCTGTACGTCGTCCGTGTGATGACCGCATTTACTGCTGATAACGACCTGGTCTCTTTTCCCTTTCAAGGCTTTGCCAAGGAGCTCTTCACTCTTTCCAAATCCGTAGTTAGGTGCTGTATCAAAAAAGTTACAGCCGGCGTCCAACGCTTCATGAACTAAACCGATCGCTTCCTCATCGGCCATTTTTCCCCAATCGCTTTCGTTGCCTAACTGCCATGCACCAAAACCAATTTCTGACACTTCAATACCCGTGTTACCCATCATGCGTTTTTTCATTTATCTTTTCACCCCTAAAATAAATTTTCTTCTTACCATCAATGATACCTATCCTTTCACAAAGAATCCACTAACAGTCATTATTTCACATGATACAGTACCTCCCTGATCATCCATTTTTCACTTTTAAAATGATTTTACCGATGTTTTCATCATCTTCCATTATCCTATGCGCCTCGGGTAAGTCACCAAAGGGAACAACTGAATGAATGATCGGACTGATTTTCTTTTCTTCAAAAAAAGGCATGGCTATCTGTGAAAATTCTTGAGTCAGCCGCGCTTTATAGGCGTCACTCCTTGGTGTGAGCAAGGTTCCCCTGAGGGTGACACACTTTTTCATTAATCCACTTAACGACACGTTCTCAACAGATGCCCCTCCCAGAGTCCCGATCAGTATCCACCGCGCATCCACTGCACAACTCGCCAGATTCATCTCCCAGTAGGATGCTCCGACAAAGTCCAGTATGACGTCTACCCCGGAATCTTCTGTCAGTTTACTCACTTTTTCATCAAAAGCTTCCGTTTTATAATTGATCAAGACATGAGCCCCCAACTCTTTGGCTTTCTCCAGTTTGTCACTCCGTCCAGCAGTCGCAAAGATGGTGGCCTGGCTCAGTTGACTCGCGAGTTGAATAGCCGCGGTCCCGACCCCGCTCCCCGCAGCGTGAATCAGGATCTTTTCTTTTTCTTTTAATTCGCCTAACCAGTAAACGGTCTGATAAGCGGTCAAAAAGACTTCAGGGATCGCAGCGCCTTCCTCAAATGATAAATTGCCGGGTAAGATAATGGCGCGGTCGGCTGGCATCGTGACATATTCACTGTATCCGCCGTGATTGACCAAGCCGCATACTCGGGTTCCAGCGTTTAGCTGCGGATCCGTTGACCTGTTTTCAACCACGACACCACTCACTTCGACACCTAAAATAGGGTACGGTGCTTCCAACGATTCATTTCCTCTCGTCAATAAATCTGTCCGGTTGATCCCCGCTGCTTCGACTTCGATCAACAGTTCCCCCTCTTTTGGGACGGGCGTTATGTATTCTTTTAATTTCAAGACCTCTCTATTGCCAGGCTTTTCAATACTCCATGCTTTCATAGTGATCCCCTTTCCCGATTTGTATTTCGCTGCTTCTGATGACTCGCTTTCCTTAATAGTCGATACCTTACTGTTTAAGTTTACACAAAAATACGGACCACCGTCCACAAATCCACTCTATTCTAAAAACTATATGCCGACGTATGATCAACTGTGAAGCAGCATTCAAATCTTTACAGAGAGCGACCTTCCCTATTTTCAGCGGCCAGTCTCACACATTCTTAAATCAAACCAAGCACCCTCTTCCGTGAAAAACAGAGAGGGTCACTTTGTTGACATAAAGTAAGTAAGCCCGTATACTTATGACATAACATCTCGAATTCGTACTAAAATAAGCTCTATCGTTGATTCGAAGAGGCTGAATCGAGTGAGACAGACCTTCTGAAAAACATCTGATACCATTGAAAATAACAGCAGAAAAGGAGTAATCGACGTTGAAACATATATTTAAAAAAGGAACTGACTTAACCAATACCACTTTACTCTTACTTCATGGAACGGGCGGCACGGAACAAGATCTGCTTCCTCTAGCAGCTCAAGTGGATCCCCAAGCAAATGTCTTAAGTGTCAGGGGAAACATCGATGAGAACGGCATGTTTCGCTATTTTAAACGTTTGAGACCCGGTGTCTTTGATGAGGCAGACCTGAAATTAAGAACCGAGGAATTAAAACACTTTTTAAGCGATGCTGCAAACGAATACGGCTTTGATCGAAACAAGATCATCGCCATCGGCTATTCAAATGGGGCGAATATTGCCGGAAGTCTGCTCTTCCATGATAGCAACGTCCTAAAAGGCGCCATCCTGCACCATCCGATGGTCCCGCTGAGAGGTTTGGAGCTTCCGGATCTATCAGGCACACCCATCTTTATTGGAGCAGGAACCAATGACCCGATTTGTGCTTCCGAAGAATCAGAAGAACTCGAACATTTACTCAGCAATGCCGGCGCTGACGTTACCTTGCACTGGGAAAACCACGGCCATCAGCTTACAGGGACAGAAATCAATGTAGCAAAAGAATGGTATAAAGCAAACAAAAATCGCCTATATCAATAGGCGATTTTTTCTTTGTTGTTATATTCATGTTCTGACGATTCGTGCCCCGAATGGCAGCAGTGCAAGTTTAGCTTGTTTAAAATGCTGGAGTCCAAATGGAATGCCTACGATGGTCAAACAGAATAGAACGCCCATCGTGACTTCCTCGATGACTAGGGCAAATCCGCCCAGTACCAGCCACAGCACATTGAACATAAAGGATACTCCGCCATGTCCAAACTCAATATCTTTACCAAACGGTGCAGCAGCCATGGTAGAGAATTTGAAGCATTGCTTCCCGATAGGAATGCCTATAATAGTAATAGACCAAAGAACACCTAATATCAACCAGGTGAAGAAGCTGATAAATCCACCAAAAATAAACCATACAATATTACCTAACAACTTCAATCAGATCTTCCTTTCCTCGCCTAATTTATTTGCGGCGGACGTCCATTTTGATTGTCTGATTCAATAAAATCAGGGTGACGCCATTCAAACAAGTAATCGTAATCTTCTTTATCCAGTTTAAAATCAAAGACATTGAAATTTTCTTCGATACGGTAAGTATGCGCCGATTTGGTTAAAGGTACGACATCTAAATCCATCCCGAAACGGAGCAATACTTGAGCCAAAGACTTATCGTATTTTTCTAGCATCCCTCTTATACGATCTTCTTTCCTTAAAACGTTCAGCGGATTCAGCGGTGAACAGGCTTGAACGATGATATCGTATTTTTTACAGTATTCACGCAACTTATTTTGAGTCACGCCTGGATGGATCTGCAGCCTGTTGACCATCGGTTTGATTTTAGCATGTTCAACTATATTTTCCAAGTGGTTGATTGAAAAATTACTGACTCCGATGGCTTGAAGCTTACCTTCTTCGTAAAGGTCTTCCATCGCTCTCCAGGTTTCTAAATTCTTTTTATCCCAGTCTTCCCCGTTTCCTTTATCGAATGGCCAATGAATCAGATAAAGATCTAAATAATCCGTTTCTAATTTTTTTAATATTTCTTCCACATTGCGTTTTACATCCATATAACTATGTCCATCGATCATTAAATTACTGGTTAAAAACAACTCTTCTCTTGGGAATCCACTCTTTTTAAGTCCCCGACTCACTAATTCCCCGTTTTGAAATCCAGCTGAACTGTCAAGATGGCGGAAGCCTACTTCAATAGCTTTAACAATCGACTGAACAGCTTTTTCTTCATTCGAATTTTTACAGATTTCAAAACCGATCGCTGGCATTTTCTTTCCATTATATAGAGTAACCGTATCCATTTTTATTCCTCCAATTCTATCAATCAACAAGTTGACTCAACAATCGATCTTCTATAACTAGTATACTATAGATGAAATTTCTATCCTATTATCTTAAATCCCATCAACCTAT
>NZ_JAWOBT010000100.1:0-5134 GCF_046484155.1 Alkalibacterium sp. | reverse complement strand
ATGCCGTCGAACAGACCTTCTATATCGGCACCAACGACACCGGCGATCTGACCGATCTGCGCCGCGACATTCTGTCCGGGTTCGAGACGCTGCCTCTCCAGACGAACGGTTGTTTGAACCCTCGCGACAGTTCGTTATGCACGTAATAGCCGCGGTCGATCTCTACTGCTTTTGCCTCCCATGTCTCGATCGAGGTCAACGGTTCTTTATCTTCACGTTCCTTCTGATAATCAAGGTAAACGCGTTCGAGTTCAGCCATTTTCTCCGCCGCTTTATCCCCGCTCCAGTCAAATATAGACCAGTTGGTTTGGTCGACCGCGTAATCACTGTTGAAAAGCTCGTTGTAGTAGTCACCCATCTGATCGATGATCCCCGTTTCATCTTCGTCGGTCTTCATCATGAAGATATCTCGGTCGAAGGAATATGCCATATCTGAACTGGTCCGCTCATAGTATAAATCACTGATGTTGCGTCCCCCGCTCACTGAATATTTATTATCGACGAGGAGCAATTTATCATGCAGCCGATTATTTATCCGCCAGGGTGCATAAAAGACCGAACTGATGGGCTCGTGAAGCTTAAAGTCGATATTCGGGTGTTCGTTAAAGGCGTGCATGACATCCCTATCTTCACCTCTTACCCCGTGAAAGACGCCGTCCAAGATGTAACGAACCTTCACGCCACGGTTCGCTGCAGCCAATATGTAGGCATAAAAGAGATCGACACTTTCCCCTTCTTTCATATAAAAGTAGGCGACGTCGATGGTCTCTTCAGCCTCATCGATGATATCCATACGTGCCCCAAAGCCTTCGATGCCATATTCCAGCAAAGCCACTTTTTCTGACGTTTCAACAAATTCCGGCTGCACGTCCATTTTTTCTGGTGACGGTTGGATGACTGGCCAAATTATCGCAGTAATTAGAACATAAAGTAAATACACAGCTGCTGTTTTCCATAATCCATTCACTAATTTTCGGCTTAATTTCGCTTGATCCATAAGATTCCTCACATTTCTCCAACTTTTCTTTCACCAGTTTAACTTAATTCACCGAAAATAACATCAAAATTTTCAAGTTGAACGGACTATCAAAAAGGGTGTTACACATCTTTATGTCGAGATGCGTAACGCCCTATTTATTCGTCTTTGTTAGTTGTGACCGTAAACCGACTTAATTTTTTAATTTTTCAGCGATGACTGCCGCTGCTTTTTTAGGCATGAGACGGTACAGACGGTCCATCATTTTTGCATCATTACCGACCATGACGCGGTATTGATTCGCTTCGATAGCATCGATCATCATTTTCGCAGCAGCCGAGGCACTGGTTAATTTATGCTCTTTACCGGAAGCATCTGATTTAGATTCGCGCACGACTTGAGAATTTTTCATGATATTCGTTTTGACCGCACCTGGAAAGGCAATCGTCACCCCAACGTTTGTATCCAAGAGTTCCGAGTGCAGTGCCTCGGTCATCAGTTTGACAGCTGCTTTGGATGCTCCGTATATAGACTGCCCCGGAACTGGTAAGAAACCTCCCATGCTTGAAACATTGAGAATATACCCTTCCGGACGTTTCAATAATTCAGGCAAGAAACTTTTCACCATGTAAAGCGTCCCGTAGAAATTGATATTCATGACCTGTTCAATTTTGTCGTAACCCAAGTCGTTGACCTTGATAAAGGGTTGAATAACTCCGGCGTTGTTTATGATCCCGTCGACGCTGCCGTGGATCTGTTTTACTTCATCGACTAGCGCTTCAATGGCAGCTTTGTCAGTGATATCGATAACATGTGTGGAGAGTTTTTCTCTATGATCAAATGCCAGACGCACTGTTTCAAATAAGGACTCTTCATTTATATCCAAAATGGCTACACGTGCACCTCTATGTAAGAGCTCCAAGACAAGTTCCCTGCCCATACCAGAACCGCCGCCCGTGACAACTAATGTTTTACCGTTGACTTTCATTGTTTTTCCTCCTCATTATGTATACGCTTCAATTATACTATGAAAAAAGTATATATCATAGTTTTTGTTCAACTGTATACTATAATTATTTGATCGTTTTCTTTATTTAAGGGTCGTTATTTTCAGGATTCATTTTTCTCGATGATATAACTGACTGGGTAGTGCTAATGTGGTCTTGATTAGGCGAGTCCGCCTGACCATTCATTATGAATGCATCATCAGATTTATGATTATATCATACGCTCCAATTTGCCGTGTCCATTATTTAGACTACATCAAAAGCTGAGCCAGGTTCGGCATGCTCAGCGCAAATTCCCTGTGAGTGATGCCAAGTGGGCGCTATTTAAGCACAAAAAAATCTAAGCAGTTCTAATAATGCAAAAAGAGCAGATTTCTCTGCTCTTTCCCAATTATATGCTTTAGGTTTCGTCTTCCTTATCGAAGGTTAACTCATTATCCAGTGATTCCCAGACACTGGCATCCAGTTCGGTGACCGTAATGATCCAGTTTTCATCTCTATCTTCCTTATTTAATAAATCAGGTTCATCTTCCAGTTCTTTATGCGTCTCTTTAACTTTTACGGAGAATGGCATCGTGATCTCGGTGACCGCTTTGGCGCCTTCAACATTTAAGAATGCGTCCCCTTGCTCAAGGTTGCCATCGTTTTCAAGGACTTCCGCAAACATGACTTCGCCGACATCGTCCTGACCTTTTTCTGATAAACCGATGCGATAATCCGTGTCGTTCATTTTTTCTATCCAGATTCCATTATCATGATATTTAACTGTCATTTTCATTTCTCCTTTAATATATGCAATTTACTATAGCCAAGTTTGGGCATAGGTATTTTCTTTATAGCCAACCGTCAGTTTATTCCCGTCCATCGCTAA
The DNA here is from genome assembly GCF_046484155.1 of Alkalibacterium sp. Classification (GTDB taxonomy): domain Bacteria; phylum Bacillota; class Bacilli; order Lactobacillales; family Carnobacteriaceae_A; genus Alkalibacterium. The sequence continues at coordinate 2,280 of NZ_JAWOBT010000100.1, read as the reverse complement.
CGGACGCTTAACCACCATGCCGTTTGAAGAAAGCCATTCAGCTGCTTCTTCGATACTCATACTGGGTACTTTCTCTTTAAGGTTGTTCTCTCTGTAGACATTTCCGCTTGTGTTGAAAAAAGATTTCATGGTCCGGTCCGTTTCCGACAAAATTTGTATCCAGGTTTCCTTGGATGGAGATGTCTCCAGTAGATTTTTAAATGTATAAGAAATGTTGTGTGCATCTAACCACTTTTGTGCCTTTTTACAGGTGCTGCACCGTGGATGGCAATAAAATTCCAACTGTATTCCTCCCTAAAGTCTCTCTTGTCCCTCTGTTATTATAGCCTACTTTCGATCAAAAATAAAAGAGCGATGCGTTCACGCACTCGCTCTTTTATTTTATTCCCAATCAATTCGTTCGGATGTCCGATTTTTTCTTTTCCCATTCTTTCACTTCACCTTCTTTTAATTTACCTACTTTATACAACTTACGTTTCAGTAAGACTGTTTCTGTTTCACTAGGATATCCTGTCCAATCTGAATCCAGCAGGCGCTTTTCGTTGCGTCTCTTCGCTTCAAATTCAGGAACGGACATGTGATTTTTCCATTCAAAGATCATCGCATTTATAAGAGCGCCCAAGAGCAATATCAGACTCGATAGATACAAGAATATCATCAGGGCGATAAAGGCTCCAAATGTTGCATTCGCCACGGCATCTCCGCCGGCAAAGCTTAAGTAAACAGAAAATCCTTCCGTCAACAGCACCCAACCGACTGTGGAAAAAATTGCTCCCTGATAAGAATATTTAAAGGCTAAGTGATGATTGGGTACGAACCAATAAACGATCAAAAAGACCAGGAATAAGATGACAATCAATATGACCCATCTCAGTAACAAGAATTGCTGGATGAAGGGTATGGTTATCCCTATCGTCTCCTGTACAAACAACAAAATCTGTTCGCCAAAGACAAAGGCAAATATAGCCAGTCCAATGACCAGTACGATGGCAACCATCGTGAGCAGAGAAACAAACCGCCCAATGATAAAGTTACTCGTTTGAAACGACCCGTATACTTCATCTAACACACGTCTTAAAATGGTGATCACACGGCTCGCTGACCATAGTGCCGCTAACAACCCGAAGGAAATCGCGCCACCACTTCCACTCTCCAGGTAGTTTGTTATGACGGGCTCGATCACGGCATAAATGTCTTCGGGAACAAATTCTGCCACTATATTCAACACTTCATTCGAATTTATCGGTAATAACGGAATGATATTCGCTAAAACCAGCAATATAGGAAATAATGATAACAGTATAAAGTAAGCCATTTCGGCAGCACTTCGATTTACCGTCGCTCTCTTCAAGTTTGACTGAGCGATTTTAATGAAACGCACGAGTTTATCTTTGCGCGGGATCTTTTCTTCAATTTGTTCAACTTTCTGCATCTCTACACACCCACTTTCAAATTTCTTCTTATTTTAATCATAGCATAATTCGATATTTCATCCCTATCAAGAAGCACTATCGAGCCCGGAATGTAAAAACACTCATACCTGATAGCTCTGAAAATGATCAGCCGACCCTCCATGACTGGTCAGGGAGGGTCCGGAAACAGATTCTATTAACGAGTAACTAAAAAAAGAACGCTTATTTTGATTTTAGTCAAAATAAGCGTTCTTAGCGTTTATTGAATTCAAAAACTATTCACGCATCGTGCAGGTTATACTCTTCAATAATCATTTGGACACCTTCATCGATAGATTGGGCTGTCCGTTTTTTGCCTGACTTGAACTCTACGCTGACGAGACTGTCACCTTCTTGTTGCAAGGTACCGATCACTTTTTTTCCAACGACGAGTTCTAATTCAGTAAACTCATCCGTATTATTTTTAGTTTCGTTGATCTCTACTTCTGTTTGCTTGTTTCTTTTTACCATATGAATTCCTCCACTTTCTTCTGCCTCATAAGTGTACTAAAAACGAACCCTTTGAGCAAGAAGCAATATTTCCATCTCGATTAATCGCAAGCGCTATTTCTTGTTATCGACTTCATTTTGCCTAGAGGAGACAAAAAGATGAAACGACTTATTATAAAGTCGTTTCATCTTTTTACGTTTTTAGTTAATTTCAGTTGCTTCTTCTATTTTGCGTGTGTGACGCGGTCTTTTTGTGTCTTTCTGGAAAGGATATCTTATACCTAGTGAATGTTTGGCAATTTTAGCTGCATGGTCAGACATTCTTTCCAGGTTCGAGACGATATCAACGAACAGTATCCCATCGGATGGCAAACCTGTT
>NZ_JAWOBT010000077.1:0-4634 GCF_046484155.1 Alkalibacterium sp. | reverse complement strand
CAGCTTAATTATCTCGAAAAACATCTGGACGAAATGGTAGCACATGGAGGTAATTATATACGGAATACAATGGGCTGGTCAAGGAAAGAAGACGTATTGCAGCAGGCGATAGCAGCCGGTGACCGCGTCTTTGAACTGATGGACATGGATGCGGAAGACAATCCAGCCGAGACGTTGGAAGTGAAGCGAGGTCGCGTCGCGTTCAACAACGTTCACTTCAGTTACACCGAAGACAAAGAAGTATTGACGGCGATCGATTTTGTAGCCGAACCGGGCCAGACAGTGGCGTTAGTGGGGCATACCGGTTCCGGAAAAAGTTCCATCATGAACCTGCTGTTTCGCTTTTACGACCCGCAGTCAGGCACGATCATGGTCGATGGTCAAAACACAAAAGAGTTTTCCAGACAGTCGGTACGCCAGGAGATGGGCATCGTCCTGCAGGATCCGTTCCTGTTCACCGGCACGATCTATTCCAACATAACGATGGACAATCCGGCTATTACCAAAGAGACAGCGACTCAAGCCCTCATCGATGTCGGCGGAGAAGACTTGCTCGATAAATTCGAAAAAGGGATCGATGAAGCCGTCGTGGAAAAAGGCAGCACATTGAGTTCCGGTCAGCGCCAGCTTATCTCCTTTGCGCGCGCCCTCGCTTTTAATCCCAAGATCCTTATCCTGGACGAAGCCACATCATCCATCGATACAGAAACGGAAGAAATCATCCAGCACGCGATGAACGTCTTGAAAGAGGGGCGAACGACGTTTATCATCGCCCATCGGTTGTCGACGATTCAACATGCTGATCAGATTTTGGTCCTCGATCAGGGGACTATCATCGAACGCGGGACCCACAATGAGTTGCTGAGGAAACGAGGCGCTTATTCAGAAATGTACGAGATGCAAAAGAAAGGCCGGACGGTCGTGTCTTGATGTAACTAAAAACCGTTCTGCCCGTTGAATCAGGGCAGAACGGTTTTTCAATAAGTTTTGATTAGGGAAAAACACGCTTAAGGTGACGGACGTTCGTCTGGAACGATGCCACTTTTAGTGAGGTATTCATTGAAGATGAGCTCATAAAAACCGATGCCTAAGGCAAAGTATAGACTAGGGAAGAACGTTTCAGTATTACCATTCATGTTGAGGAAGACCCAAGCCACGCTTAGAGCGGAAAGGATATCCATGAGCGTTGCGGGCAGGTTACCGAGTTTTCTTAGAATAAACCAGTCACCGAGAAGATATAAGAGAATGGCCGAGATGGCAGCAATAATAATTGCAGCCGAAAGCGTAAACGAATAAACTAGATCAAACAACACCCATGCCCATAAGAGATGGATGGCCAATTTGATACCAAAAGCTTTGACATGTCTCACCTTGCTCACCTCCATGATCCTTGCAAATTGAGCGTATAGCGAACGAAGTAAATAAACAAGTTATAACACTTGTTTAAATGAGAAAGTCAGTCGGTTCCAGGAAGATTTTCAAGTAAAAAAAAAGAGCCTCAAGAATTAGCTGTCCTTGAGAACCCTTTGAACTAGTTGCCTATTTTTTAGCTGAATAACGCAATTCTTTGGTGTTTAGATCTTTCTGGAAAATTTCACGGAAGAATTGGATCAACGGTCCCAGGAAGAAGGCAGTGATGATGGTGTTGACGCCTAAGCCGGCACCCAGTAAAAAGCCGATAATGGTTATCGACACGTCTATGATGACACGAGAAAGACGGTATGATAAGCCGGATTTGTCAGATAAAATAATCGGCATCGCATCATAGGGCGCAACGCCTTCTTTAGCTTCGATATACAAAGCGGCACCTATGGATAAGAATAGAATACCAAGGACCGATATAATGATGCGGATAACCATTCCTTCGAATGTACCAAACATATTTGTGATCAAGGAGACGAAGACATCAGAAAGATTGCCTACCAGGAAGATGTTGAAAATGGTTCCGATACCGATCAGCGACCGGTTGACAAAGTATACATAGATAAGCAGAAGCAAACTGGAATACATAAGGAAAATGCCGAATTCCATATTGAATAACATACTGAAACCTAAGTTAAAGGTTGTGTAGGGATCTGTTCCTAAACTAGCCAGTCGGAAAAGAGTCACAGCTGAAGCGATAAATATGGTTCCGATCAATGAATACGTAATTTTGATTTTTTTCATTTAAATACCTCTTTTTTAAAAATTTGGTCCACTAGTAATCTTACGTGCTGAAATAGTTAAAGTCAATTTAAAAGAGAAAACTCTAAGAAACCAAGCATTCATTCAAGCCGTTCTGCCATTTAGGGATGAAATCGAGTCTAGTCGATCAGCGAAAACAAGCGTTTTTTAATAAAGAAGGACGACTTTCTATTTTGTATTAGTTTCTTGGCCCTTCGTGTAGTATAATATAAACATATGGTAACAGAGCTATAGCTCAATTGAATAGAGCATTTCCCTCCTAAGGAAAAGGTTGTCGGTTTGAATCCGACTAGCTCTATAGGATAAAAAGCAGCCACGATCTGATTTTAGATCATGGCTGCTTTTTTGCATGGACAAAAGGCTATGTTTGGATGAAACTCTCTCTGAAAGGTATACTTGTATTAGAAGAATAAAAGATGACATATCATTAGGAAGGAGCAGCTAAAATGAATCAGACACCGGTACTCATTGTTGGGGCTGGACCTTCGGGATTGGCTCTGGCTCTTGAATTAGCTTGTTATAAGGTCCCTTTTAAAATTATTGATAAAGCTCACGGCCCGGGGGAAACGTCGCGTGCCATGCTCGTTGTACCTAAAGTACTGGAAAGCTATCAGAAGTTCGGTCTGGATAAGACAGTCAGTGCCTGGGGCATCATCCCGGAGCATGCTCACTTTCACAGCAATAATAAGCGCGTGGCCTCTCTTCCGATGGGGATCATGGGGAAAGGGCAGAGTGCTTATCCCTATCTCGTCACGTTACCACAGGATGAACATGAACGGATCCTGATTGATAAACTGTATGAGTTTGGTATCAAAGTAGAGTGGGAGACTGAACTAGTGACATTAAAGCAGTTGAACGAAAAGTCCGAAGCAACAATGAGTCATCAAAATGAAATGGAAACTGAAGCATTTAACTATGTGATCGGGTGTGATGGTGCTTCCAGTCAAGTCAGAAAACAGAGTGAAGTAGATTTCGAAGGTGAGACGTATGAACAGATATTTTATGTCATGGATGCCGAAGTCGACGGGGAAATAGCAGAAGAAGTTGCCGGAAGTTTTTCATTTATCAAAGATTATTTCGCACTCTTTTTCCCTTTAAGAAATAAAAAGACCACGCGAGTCATCGGTATGTTCCCACCTGATTTAACTCAAAAAAAGGACTTAAGCTATGAAAGCCTAAAGCCGAGGCTGGAAAAAGCATTCAACATAGAAATCAGGAAAATGAACTGGTTTTCAGATTACAAAATTCACGCAAGAACTGCCAGCCACTTTAAAATAGGCAATCATTTCCTGGTGGGCGATGCCGCGCATATTCATAGTCCGATCGGCGGACAGGGCATGAACTTAGGGATCGGTGACGCCACTAATTTAGGCTGGAAGTTAGCGCAAGTGATCAATCACGATGCTTCTGAAAAATTACTGGACACATATGAAAAAGAACGCAAAGAGATCGCCGAATTCGTCGTTTCAACGACGGATCGCATGTTCAGTCTTATTGTCGGGAACAAATCAGGCAATCTGCTGACACGTCAGCTACTTATCCCGATATTTGGTCGATTAGCGGACTCAGTACGACCCTTTCAAAAACGTCTGTATACTCTACTAGCTCAGCTGTACATTTCTTATGAAGAAAGCCCTTTAAGTCAAGGAGCAGCCTCTCGATTGAAAGCCGGACAGCGCCTCCCCTATGTGGACAGCGAACCGTTTGAGTTTATCCGGGAGTACGGCTGGCAGCTGCATGCGTTTAAACCATTATTAGATGAAGAGCTGCAAAGAGAGTTTAAGCATCACAAGATTACGGCTGTTCATCGAAAATGGACAGATCAAGCAAGAGATAAAGGCTTTGAGGAGAAGCAGTGGCTGCTCGTGCGACCAGACGGTTATATCGGTTGGATAGGTTCGGAAGATCAGCCAGATGAGCTATTGACCTATGTCAAAGAATGGTTAATGAAATAGAGAAGACTAAAATAATATAGGAAAACTAAAGAAGCCTCTTAAAGTCAGACAATATTGCTGACTTTAAGGGGCTTCTTTTCTGTTAGTTATGATAAGTTGGGTCGAACCTGACTGATTAAATTATTCCCAAAACAAGAACGATGGTACCCAGAACGATAGCGATCCAGTTAAGTGTCTTATGAGGGGAACTTAAACCGATAACACCTAATACGATGGCAAAAAAGCCCAGGGGCATCTGAAAGGTGAAGTAGCCTAAGACAGCTAGAAAGATGCCTGCTGCTCCAAGATATGATCCTGTGTTTTTTGATAGACGATTTTTTTCCATATAATAATCTCTTTTCTGAAAGTTTCACTGTTTTGACCATATCAGAATTACTGAAATCAGGCCATGGGCGACCGGAAAAAAGAGCTTTTCCCGGTTACGGTAAGCTTTATTATCACTATTTTTGATGTCATCACCGATTTTGACTAATGGATTGTAAAGGTTATGCTTTA
>NZ_JAWOBT010000065.1:0-3021 GCF_046484155.1 Alkalibacterium sp. | reverse complement strand
ATGGCTACACAAGCGATATGACTCGGACCATCGTTTACGGTAAGGCTGATGAAAAAACAAAGGTTATTTACACAATTGTCAAAGAAGCTCAGGAAAAGGCACAAGCCTTTGTTAAACCAGGCATTCTGGCCGGTGACATCGACGATATCGCCCGAACACATATTGAAGAATCCGGTTATGGGGATTACTTCACTCATAGACTGGGCCATGGGTTAGGGAAGTCCGTCCATGAATATCCTAATATAGCACCTGATGTCGAAGTCGAGATAAAAGAAAATATGTGTTTTTCAATAGAACCAGGCATTTATATCGAAGCTTTTTTCGGCGTGCGTATTGAAGACTGTATATACGTCAGTGCATCAGGAGCAATACCCTTTACACATACAAAAAAAGAACTGATTGAATTACCGATAATAGCGTGAGCTAAAAAAACCGGCAAGTAGATTGAGGTGAAACCCTCTCTACTTGTCGGTTTTTGTTGTTTATTCAGTAAAGATAAAATCATCTTTTTGTATTTGATTTTTCCCTGACTTGCTCATTACTGTTAAGGTTCCGTCAGTTTCTAATATGATCGCTGAAATCTCATCGAATGAAACAAATCCAGATTTTCTTATGGATTGTTTTAACTCTCCTCTTGTGATGCGTTCATTTGTTAAAGCCTCATGAAGAAATTCTCCCTCGTAAAAAAGTAACGCAGGCTGCGATTTCAGTATGGACCGAATCGGTTTAAACCGGACGGATAGCCATGTAGCAGCGTACTGTAACCCTACCAGCATAGCAAATGTCAAAAGGCCATTCCAGAATGAATCTTTATAGTTGACAATTGTCGTGGCTAGAACCGAACCTAACGCAACGGTGATAATAAAATCAAAGGCATTCATTTTGGATAGCGTTCTCTTCCCGGAAATACGCAGAATAAAAACAATCGCAATGAAACTAACGACGCTGACTGAAATTAGTTTTAAGGCATCCATTAAACTGATAACCATCCGAATCCTTCTTTCTCGCTTTTTCTTTTTAATTCAAATTTCCCAACGCACCCTGTTCGTCATCTTCACTTTTCTGTTTGAGCAGCACCGATACCGTTCCGGCTGTTTTCAGGACAACGGACTCGACTTCTGTTATTCTCCTTTAGTAAAGAAGAAGGATACGACGTTAGCCGCATCCTTCTCCCTAATTATTTAGAATTTTTTATTTGTCTTCAGCATTAAATTAATTGACCTCTTTCTCGTCTTCAGATGAATCATCTGAATCACAACCAAGTGATTATAACGTTGCTTGCGGAGTGGTCGGATCATTTTTTGATGAACCCTTGTCTTCTTTATTCATTTTGCCTTTGACATTTTCGGCAGTATCTTTGGCTTCTTCTTTGATTTTGTCTAAATTTTCTTTTGCCTCGTCTAAATCAGTTCCTACTTGGTTTGTCAGTTGTTCAAACGTTGCTGTTGCGCTCTCTAAGTACTCTGAACTCGTTTGACGCACAGAATCTTTCAATTCCAAGCCTTTATCTTTTGCTTTATTCACATAATCTTTTGCCTGGTCTTTGGTTTTAACCGTATGATCTTTGATGTCACCACGGACTTCTTCACCTGATTTCGGGGCAAACAGCAGTGTAGCAAGACCGGCAGTAAGACCTGCGACTACACCTCCTACTAATATTCCTAAAACAAAACATTCTTTATTATCTCTATACATATAATTTCCTCACTTTTCTATTATTTAGTTTGTTTATTTACGTTCGTCTTTACTCATTTTCGATCCAACTTTTTTAGCAATGCCCATACTTGCACCTTTTTTGGAGGCACTTGCTAAATGAGTCGTTAAACTACGTGTCGAATTGTTTAAACTTGAAACGGATTCACCTAAATCTCCTACGGCTTTGAATAATGGATCTGTTAATCCCAACTTACCATTGACATCATCCAAAGTGACATTGGTCTTGTTAAGCAACCCTTCTACCTCGATAAGCAATAAATCTGCATCCTTCGTTATAGTACTTAAACTCTTATTCGCTTCTTCCACTGTCGTGTTCAATTCAGATATCATTTTTGCTACCTTGAATAACACGTATACTAAACCTAAAACGAGTACCGCAAATGCTATTGCTGCAATTAATGCTGCTATTTCTCCACCTGTCATAATTATCCCTCTTCCTTCTTTTCTGTATAGTTCAAGATTACCATTTAATGTCTTTTAAATGCAACTAAGATGATTTAAAAAACAAATCAAATAGATGAATTGTATCTTTACCAAAACATGTTAAAATAGTTAATGACCATGCTTATTACTAAATATTCCTAAAGGAGACTATATGGATCAAACTAATGAAGCGCTTGAAAAAATTGAAGAACAGACGAGTTTACTGACCGAATTAGTGGATGCCATCCAGTGGCAGGAGATTGCCTGGTCAGTAATTATTACACTTTTACAAATTGTATTCGCGCTGATTGTTTTCTTTACCATAAAACGGGTTGGACGTTATGTCATCGAAAAAGTATTTACTCGGTATATGAATCAGAGAAATACCGTTCCTAATCGCTTAAATACCTTGTATAAATTAAGTAAGAACATTTTTAATGCTGTCATCTATTTTTTTCTGGTTTATACTATTCTTGAATTACTCGGTTTTCAAGTAGGACCTCTGATAGCCAGTGCCGGTGTCCTCGGTTTAGCGTTATCCCTCGGTGCACAGGGTTTTGTATCGGATATCGTTAATGGCTTTATGATCTTGCTTGAGAAGCAAATGGATGTGGGTGATGTGGTTAAAATCAGTGATATCACCGGCACTGTGGAAGATGTTAATCTAAAAACGACCAAAGTAAAAGACTTTGATGGAACGACTCATTTCATCCCAAATCGTGCGATTACGATCGTCAGCAATCAATCACCCTCAGATATGCGTGTCCTTATTCAAATACGCCTTTATCCCTCAACGAATCTTGAGAATGTGAGAAAAGCACTTGAAAAGGTCAATAGAGAAGCCATCCTGAATTTCGAGGAAATCACGATTGAACCGTCAGA
>NZ_JAWOBT010000093.1:0-2903 GCF_046484155.1 Alkalibacterium sp. | reverse complement strand
GGCTGTCAACAGAGCTCAAAAAATACAAAAAAAATTCAAAAAATTGATCCGTATAAATTTTCCATCTTCAAATTTAAGCGTATAATAAAATTGTAGTCAATAGAGCACATCGATCAATAAAAGTTATTTATAGTTATTGTAAAGTGTGAAGACCCCATAAAGACAGTTTTTTATACTCGTGCAATAACCTTTATGCAGATTCGATGCATATGGGTTGAAATATAAAAGTGATGTGTTATTATTAGATTATAATGATTATAAATAATGAGGAGGAAGATAAGAAATGGAAATAGATTACAAAGACCATGGTAAAGAACCTTATGTTATTGATATCGAAGATGCAACGGAAGATAATGAAAATTACCGTACAACGATTTGGACAGGTGAAAAACTTCAGGTGACATTGATGTCCATCGAACCCGGTGACGATATCGGTCTGGAAGTCCATCACGGTATTGATCAGTTCATCCGCATCGAAGAAGGCAAAGGCGTATGTAAAATGGGTCCTTCAGAAGACAACTTGAACTTTGAAGAAAAAGTTGAAGATGATGATGCAGTGTTTGTTCCAGCTGACATGTGGCACAACATTGAAAATACAGGCGACAAACCGCTTAAATTATATACTATCTATGCTGGACCGGATCATCTTCCAGGAACCGTTCATGCAACGCATCAAGATGCAGAAAACGATCCAAACGAAGATTAAATCATAATTTAAAACTTAGATATTTAGAAAAACCTTCCGGATCAATTAATTGATCCGGAAGGTTTTTTTGACTGTTCTCAATGTTTGGAAACGAAATGAATCAGAAAAAGTCAATAAGGGTAAAGACACCCAGTAAAAGGATAGAAAAGAGAACAACTTTTTTGAATTTTTCTGTTTTTATTCTTGCATAGAGATGATTTCCTGTAAAGATAGCCAGCATAACTGCAGGTAAAGAAAATGCAAAGTAAAAACCTAATTCTCTTGTCCAGAAACCACTTAAAAAATGACTGACTACGATCAATAGACTGGAGAACAAAAAATGGGCTTGAAGTGTATCTTTGAATTTGTTAGGGGACCAGTTACTCATTGTTCCGTAGAGAACGATAGGTATACCATTCATGTTATACGCGCTACCTAACATGCCCGCAGAAAAACCAAAGGGTAGGCTATAATTTGTATTCCTGAATTCTTTTTGAATAGTAAGTTGCTGTCTTTTTGAACCAAGTACCGAATACACTGAATACGATATAAGAAGAACTCCAAGGATCAGACTGATCCATCTTTTTTCAGCATAATTGACCAATAATAAACCAAAGGGAATACCTAGTATCGTTGAAAAAGACAATTTTAAAAGAATCGAACGGTCCAGGTTTTTCCAGCCGGAGAAGATAGAAATGATTGCGACTGTGCACCCCACTAAGCCTACTAATGAAACAGCGGTTGAAAAGGGTATGGGGAGCAACGCGAGTAAGGGCATACTAATTACGGAGTCACCAAAACCGAAAGTAGAACGCATCAGTGAACCTAAAAAGACTGCCCCGATGACTAATATAATTATGGAACTATCCACATGTTTGCCTCCATCAGTTTTTTTGGATACCCTTTAATGTATTAATGACAAGCTTTACTATTGTGTTATTATTTAGGGTAATATATGTATTATAACAGGCAAGAGATCTTTAAGTATAGGAGATGTAAAAATGACTAAGCAAACAGATGAAAATCAGCATACATGCGGTTTATCTCACCAAGGGTGTGTTTCAATGGTTCCGATATTCAATCAGCTGGATACGGATCATCTGGATGAAATTATGAAAGTTGTTGATTCAAAGTCCTTTAAAAAAGGTGAGCTGGTCTACCGGGCAGGAGAGCTGTCTGACGTCTTAACGATTGTGAATAAAGGAAGTCTGCGTATTTACCGGTTATCCGAATCGGGCAAAGAACAACTCGTGCGCGTCTTGAATCCCGGAGAGTTTACAGGAGAATTGGCTCTGTTCAATGAAGCAGTACATGAAAATTATGCGGAAGCCATGGCATCGACCTCGGTCTGCCAAATCACACGTTCATCTCTCCAGAAATTACTGATAAGCTACCCTTCTATTGCCATTAAGATTCTTCAGGAACTGTCTGCTCGCGTGAATCAGAGCGAACAGCAGGCGGCTCGTTTCACAACTGAATCGACAGAACAGCGGTTAGCCTCTTATCTCGTTGATTTAATGGGTCCGGATAACAGATCGGATATGGTAACCCTCCCTTTATCCAAGAAAAATCTAGCTTCATATATTGGAACAACGCCGGAAACAGTGAGTCGGAAATTAAAAGAGTTGGAAGAAATGCAGTTGATCAAACGCATCAGTTCCTCAAAAATCAGGATACTCGATAAAGATAAACTACTGTTTTTATAAGCTTTAAGCTATCGAAACAAACCCGGAGCGACCATGGCCCGGGTTTTTATTTCGCCTTACATGTGAAAAAAGTATAAAGTTCATTGACAGTTATCTATGTAGGGTGTACTCTCTATATAGACGATGTTCTATATAGAGAGCGGTCAATGTTATACCAGCCGATGAAGGAGGATATATGACCGAAGAAGTGACGTATTATGCAGATTTATTTAAAGTTTTGTCAGATGAAACACGCTTGCAGATTTTGCAATTATTATCTAAAGATCAATTGTGTGCCTGTGATATTATCGAAGAATTTAATATTACGCAACCAACATTGTCTTACCATATGAAAATATTGCGAGATAAAAACCTCGTTGTAACCCAACGTGAGGGGAACAGGGTGTATGTGTAACCGGGATATCCCTGCTCCTCGCACCAGTCTTGCCCGGCTTCGTCATCATCCGCGATGACAAGACAGGAGTTTTCAAGCTCGGACGGGTCGACGGGTGCGCCCAACTCAGATAATTTGG
>NZ_JAWOBT010000066.1:0-5310 GCF_046484155.1 Alkalibacterium sp. | reverse complement strand
ATCCAGACGGCACCCGAACTCCCCTAACGATGCCAAACCATCCAACAATCAAGAAATCAACGCTGAGAACCATCCTTACACAAGCAAGGATATCAAGGGATGAATTCTTGGATGCGTATTATAAATAATTTGTTGTAATTTTATTTCACCTTCACCGAACATGGCGCTGCACCAGAACTGAATTCCACTGCGCTTCATGCACTCTGGTGAGCTTAGCGTTGGGGTGCGACACGAAGTCGCACAGTTTGAGTGTACTCAGGTACTTACCTATAATACCCGGTATGTTCCTACCGGACCCTACTATAACGCTGGGCAAAATCAGGCCACCCATGCTAAGCTAAATCATACCACCAATATTCCGAAAAGGCGTTCTTTCTAATCCCCCGACCTTTGATTCCTCCCATGTTAATTGTATTTTCGAATTCAAGTATCTTGGAGGAGAAAATACAATGCCTTATGTGAGACCCCGGAAACGACCCTGTAGCATCTGCCGCAAGTGGTTTCTGCCTGATGTTCGGCAAGCTGGCAGACAAAAGACTTGCAGTCCTGAGTGCAGTAGAGAATTGCATCGAAGAAACTGTGCAGAATGGAACAAGAAGAATACAGCATATTTCAAGAGCAACTATTTAGATAAAAAACTCGAAGAGGACGGCAGATCCCCACCGGATTCAACTCAACCAGATGTTGAAGCAGATCCAGAGCCAGTACCCAAAAGCCGGATCAACCTGAACCTACCCCGAGACATCATTGAGAGTAAAATCGGCAGAGATAATTTGATTATGGCAGAATACGTGACCGAACAGATATTTAGCAGAATTCGGAACAATGCCGCCGCTTTTCCTGAAAAGTAATCCACTTCGGTTTTTAAGACGCATCATAGATATAACCCGTTGTTATGAAAGAAGATATGAACAAAGTAATCGAAACATGTTTTTAAGATTCATTACAGGCATAACCATATGTATATATTAAGGATATTGACGAAGTAATCCCAAACTGTTTTCAAGATGCAATAGACTTGGACATGCCAATGTTTGTATGGTTAGCCATCATGAACTATGACCAGAAAAATAGCGGCATAAGACAGGTAGAAATATCGAGTTTTGATTTGCGTTATGAACATTGCCGTTTGAAGTCAAAAGTTACGGAGAGGTCGCTTTTATCCTCCATATTGGATCATGGTATTCGAGATCCATTGCGGGGCGTGGAGACCAAGGATGGATGCCGGATTTTGCTCGATGGTTTTAAACGATACAGATGTGCGAAAAAGCTGAGTATTGGCATCGTGCCGTACCATTGTCTCGGTGAAGATGAGGCCTTTGGGATCATAACACTTTTGCGCATTGCAAATGCGAAAAGCCTCAGCATATTGGAACAGGCCCGATTGATTGACGAATTAAACACCATTCATAAGATGTCTGTTTCGCAGATAGCCGGTCTTCTGGAAAAGAGTAAAGGCTGGGTAGGTATGCGGGTTGGCATCATCGGACAAATGAGTCCAGCCATTATGGATAAGGTATTCAGTGGGCAATTTCCTGTCTATTCCTATATGTATACCATCCGGTCGTTCATACGTATGAACGGCATAAGCAAGCAAGATGTTGATGAGTTTGTAAGATCGGTTGCCGGAAAGGGCTTAAGCATTCGTGATATCGAAATACTGGCCAATGGGTATTTTAGAGGGGGGGAGGACATACGCCAGCAAATCAGAAACGGCAATATCACATGGGGATTAGCCTGCTTGAAACAGAGCTCTGTAAGAACAGCCTGCACACAAGTTGAACAGCGAATGCTCAAGGATCTTGAGATCACGCAAAAGTACATGCAACGGGTGATAAACAAAAGCAAAGATGACCGGTATAAAACCGCATCATTCAATGCCCAGGCCAACCTTTTGACAGGCGGCATTCTCAGGCAAATGAAACTATTTTCCAGATCAATAAAGGACCTTCATGATAAATCAGGACAAACGAGCAGCGATCTATCGTCTTCATACGGAAGGTATGGGAGTGCGTAAGATTGCACGAAGTTTACGTGTAAATCGGGGCACAGTCAGTGACATTATTAAGCAAAAGGGTGTCATGCCCGAATCGATGAGAAAGGATAAGATCGAGCTGGATCCGGATCTTGTCGCTAAGCTTTACAAAGATTGTGATGGCTGGGTTCAGCGGATGCATGAGATATTGACCGAGGAGAAGGGGATACAGATTGGTTATTCCACGTTAGCTTCGAAAATACGGGAACTTGAGCTTGGGACATCGAAAAACCAACGTAGCGGACAGGTTCCGGACAGCCCCGGTGAAGAGATGCAGCAAGACACCTCACCCTATCGGATTAAATTAGGTTGCAGATCCGTGCTGGTTCAGGCCAGTCTTCTGTATTATCGCTATTCAAAGATTCGTTATTTGAAATTCTACCGCTCATTTAATCGCTTTAAAATGAAGTGCTTTTTCCATGAAGCGCTGACCTTTTGGAACTATGCTGCAGGCATCTGTATCATTGATAATACCAACCTTGCCAGGCTTCATGGAACCGGTAAAAACGCCGTCATCGTCCCAGAGATGGAACAGTTTGCCAGACAATATGGGTTTGCCTTTGTCTGTCATGAAATAAGGCACTCAAACAGGAAGGCAGGCAATGAAAGGGGGTTTTTCACTGTTGTCACCAATTTTTTCGCCGGTCGTAAATTTGAGAATATGGAAGATCTGAACCGGCAGGCCTTTTCTTGGGCAACAGTCAGGTCGGCCAATAGACCGACGGGAAAGACCCGGCTGATCCCGGCAGCTGCCTTTGAATATGAGAAACCGTATCTTAATAAGCTGCCTGCTTATGTAGAGCCACCCTATCTTGTTCATGGAAGACGTACCGATCAGTACGGATATGCTTCCTTTGACGGAAATTTCTACTGGATACCGGGAACTAAACGATTTGACGTAAAGATCTTACAATACAGTAATTATCTGAGAATCTACTACAAACGAGAATTGCTTGGTGAGTATGAAATGTCACCTGAAGGGGTCAAGAACAAAAAGATCTATCCAAAAGGGAAATCCAAGCCGAAGCATCAACCAAAGTATCGTAAAAAGCCCACAGCGCAAGAAGAACGAACGCTAAGGGCTACATCGGAAGAAGTCAATGCCTATCTGAATTTTGCGACCAAAAAAGGTGGCCGGCAAAAGCACAGATTCATTCGAGAATTATATGGCTTGCACAAGAAGCTTGCCCCCTCGCTATTTATAAGGACAGTCAAACGGGCCTTAAAGTACCGTATCACAGACACAAAGACCATTGAACGGATCGCCATATTACTGATGAAAGAAGGCAACTATGATTTACCATCTGTTCAAATCGACCTGGAATATAGGGACAGAGAATCCTATCTTGATGGCCGTTTTGCAGGTGATGTGGACTTATCGGTTTACGACAAAATGATGGGGCAGAAGGATGAATGATGAACTGACAAAGATGCTTAAGTATCTGCGTCTTGGTGGCCTACTTGAAAACTGGGACACTTATCTTGACAGTGCCCGGAAGGGAAATTTCTCTCATGTTCGACTGCTTCAACATATTATTGAACAAGAATACAAAATCAAGAAAGACAATTCCAGGCAACTGAGGATCTTAAGGTCAAAGATCCCTGAAAAATACGTTATGGAAACCTACCCATTTAATAGACAACCGAAACTGAATAGAAAAAAGATTTTGGCCCTGTATGATTCATTTGACTATATGACCAAGAATCAAAATATCATCTGGATAGGACCCACTGGTGTCGGAAAAACCGGTCTTGCAACAGCCTTTCTTATGCATGCAATTGACCACGAATATAAAGGACGGTTCATTGCCTTCCCAGAGCTTACAGAGATCCTCTATAGATCAGTGGCGGATCATTCGGAAGAGAAAATCATGAAAACATTTCTTTCCTATGACTGTCTGCTTATTGATGAAGTCGGATATGTGGAGGTCGAACCGGTTCAGGTTGGATTGTTTTTTACCCTGATGCACAAAAGACATAAGAAGAAAAACACATTGATAACTTCTAACCTTGGCTTTAGTCAATGGACATCATTCTTGAGAAACGATCAGCTTACAGCGGCATTGATCGACCGTCTGACTGAAAACAGCCATGTTATCAATATGAAGAACTGTGTCAGTCTGCGACGCAAACTTGATCCGGCTGGTTGAAATGACAAAACGCCGCTTTACCAATCACGAACTGCATACGCTGCGCAATGACATTCCTATTGACGCATTGATTGATAAGGCACTTTGCATTCCTTCCCGGGTTGCGGAGGGTCATTTTCGTTTTCTTTGCCCCTTATGCCAAGAATTTAACACCGCCGTAAATCCTGAGACAAATCTGGCCAGATGCTTCCGTTGTGAGGAAAACTTCAATACCATAGACCTGGTGATGATAATCAGGAAGTTGGACTTTGTTGAAAGCGTCAGGTTCCTGCAAGACTATCATAAGAGTGCTTCTGTCAGTCGAAACGAGGACTACCGGGTGGCTACCACCGGCAGTGACACTCATGATGGCTCTCAGATGAAATGTGCTGACCTGTCAGAACATTCAAATAAAAACATGGTTCATATCGGCCATATTCTTGATCGTATAGTGCCCTCAAAATGTGAGAAAATCCCTTCCGTCTTCAATCGCCCTGCTCAACAGAATATGGCCAATTGTCGCATACTAAGACTGGAACAGAAAGTAGATCGTTTATCCCATCAAATCGAGAATATACTAAAAGCAATCCATATCGATAATCCTTCCCACCAGTGAGCACCTACTGTCTTATCAACGCTGATAGAACAGTGTCATCATTAAGCATCATCCTGCAAACAGTGCTAAGTAGCAGCCGGCGGGGTATCATTCATTAATGTCAGGGCGGGATAGGCTTCTCTCTGCGGGGTATCGCTGTTGGCCCTCGCGTGAATCAACGGCCTGATTTATCTCAGCATGGGTGGCATGATTTATCTCAGCGCTATAGATATAAGGAATCGCTTCGCTCTATCTTCTATAAAAGTGTGCATTTGTAATTGTCGTCAGTGGAAGTTTGTAATTGTCGTTGACAGACTGGATAATGAAAGGAGAAAAAATTCTACTTGACATCCACCAAGCTTAATGGTATATAACCTATTAATTATAATAGAAAAATCAGACTTTGTTACGTTTTACTGCTATAAACCACAACCACCCAAATTTGTTAGATATCGAACCAGTATCTCAGTAATCATTTCATTTTTTACACCAAACGGATAATAGCCGCACGGCACAATATATTGTATGATTACCGACTTTAAATTTGCGTC
>NZ_JAWOBT010000011.1:0-13951 GCF_046484155.1 Alkalibacterium sp. | reverse complement strand
TCCTGAGCATGCCGAAGTCAGGCCAACTTGGCACCACTCGCCGGGATTCTCTCCTGAGCATGCCGAAGTCGGGCCTGGTTGGCACCACTCACCGAGATTTTCTCCTGAGCATTCCGAAGTCAGGCCAACTTGGCACCACTCGCCGAGATTCCCTCCTGAGCATGCCGAAGTGGGGCCTGGTTGGCACCACTCGCCGAGATTCCCGCCTGAGTATGCCGAAGTCAGGCCAACTTGGCACCACTCACCGAGATTCTCTCCTGAGCATGCCGAAGTCGAATTTAATTATTGACCACCGTTAGTAATTGCCTTAAATTAACAGTTTAACAGTTTGGTAGAAGTAGATGAAAAAGCCGCATTCAAGTTCTTCACTTGAATACGGCTTTTCTTATTTGGAATTTAGTTTCAATTCTCTTACTTTTTCATCACTTGGTGTCACAAAATAAGTCGTTTGACCTTCATAGATCACGTAGCCGGGTTTAGCACCTTTTGGTTTTTTGATGCGTTTTACTTGAACGACATCGACCGGTACTGAAGCAGACAGACGATACTTACTGTAGTAGGCGGCAAGCGTGCAGGCTTCTTCCAGTGTCTGTTCTGAAGGATCGTCGTCTTCTATGATCACGTGCGAGCCGGGAATGTCTTTGGCATGGGCCCACCAGTGTTTTTTATGGGCTTTTCTAAGCGTCAGTTCATCATTCTGTGTATTGTTTTTCCCCACTAGAATGCTTACGCCATCCGAAGAAACAAAAGCCTCGGGTTGAGATTTCTTGCTCTTTTTATTGCGATTCTTTTTCCTTTTTTTCTTTAGATATTCGCCATCTCTCAGTTCGTCGCGAATGTCTTCGATATCGGATACGGAAGCGATGGATAGTTGCGTAAGCAATGTGTCAAAATAATTCAATTCGTGTCGGGTCGATTTTAGTTGCTTGGTCAAATGAATCTTGGCACTTTTAAGCTTTTGGTAACGCGAGAAATAATACTGTGCGTTTTCAGCCGGTGATTTTTGTGGATTCAAGCTGATTTCCAGTGGTTCATCTTCAGCGTAGAAGTTGGGCAAGGTGATCGATTCGTCACCCTGGTTCACTTCATGCAAGTAAGCCGTCAGGACTTCGCCTTTCACTCTATAATCATCCGCTTTTTCCGTTTCTTTTAATTCTTTCTTCAGCTTCTGGACTTTTTTCTTGTTTTTCTGATACAAATTCTTAACCAGATGACTCAAATCATTGGATTGCTGATGGACACGGTCACGCTCAGCTTTGTTATGATAATAACGATCCATCAAATCACTCAACGAGTCAAACGATTGTGTTTCTCCTTTAAAATGTTCGTAGGGTAGAGGAGAGAAAAATTCTTTTTGTTCGGCTTTCGTCAGTGTCGGCTGTAATTCACCTGTTTTAAAGGGTGCCATGAAATGCTGAAAGACAACTTTGGGTGCGTCATCAGGGTGCGTATCCATTCGGTAAGCCAGCTCCTGGGCTGAATCTTTCCCAAATCCCTGAAAGGTCTGTTGGATCCATTTGACTTTATCGCTAAAAGACAGGTCGGATACTGGAAACGGACCGTCGTAATCAAAGGGATTTTTCCTGTCCTGACTGGGGGCTTCAATATAAGTCGCACCTGGAAGCAATGTACGGTAGGTGTTTTGACTAGCCGGCACATGTCTGATGGCATCCACCAATCTGTTTTCTTCATTATTGACTAACAAGACGTTACTGTGTCTCCCCATAATTTCAACAACGAGTGCGAGATATTCTGTATCGCCTAATTCGTTGCGTCGTTTAAATGAAAAGGTCAAGATACGGTCGTTCTCTTTTTGTTCAACGGATTCGATAATTGCACCATCCAAGTACTTACGCAGGACCATGCAATAATTAGGTGCCTGGGCGGGATTGTCAAAAGGGATATCCGTTAACTGCACCCGTGCGTACTGCGGATGTGCAGACAGCAGCAACGATTTATTTTTGCGGTTGGCGCGAATACGCAAAATCACTTCATTTTCATAAGGCTGTTGTATTTTGGTTATACGGCCACCGATGATTTCGTTTTCTAATTCATCTCTTAAACCGTGGACAAATAGGCCATCAAAAGACATTTAAAGTCACTCCAATCTATAAAAAAACTCTTTATCAGTATAGCATTAAATGAAGTATCGTACCAACTTCCACATTTTTATTGCTCATAATCATGCATCGTGATATAGTTGACGCATACAAATAAACGACATGAGAAAGAGGTGTAACATGGACAGCACAGAAAAGCCACTTCAACTACTGGAAAAAGTCAGCGAGTTCAATCAGCTCTATAAACACTTGACGGATCACTTACTGCAGGAACTGGGATTATCTCATTCGACGATTAATTTAATCGAATTGATCGGTGAAGATGAATTAACACTCAAGGAGATCACGACCAAAAGCCGCTTAGACAAATCGACGGTCAGTCGCCAGATGAATGCGTTGGTCAAGAAAGACTTAGTGACGAAAACGATTGGGGATGACAAACGGTATGTTTACTTTAAGTTAAATGAACAGGCTGGAGTTGTCTTCAAAGAGTATCACGCTCAATTAGAAGAAAAATTTAAAAAGATTCTTTCCGGCTGGACTGAAGAGGAAGCACATATGCTTACCGTATTGCTTGGACGCTTCAATCGCAGCATGACCAATCGATTAAATTAGGACGCATTATAATTAGGGAAATGAGAGAAAGAGAAGAGGAATCCTTATGAAATTAAACCATAAAAGATCTAAGCCGCATCGTATCGCTTTGCTAGGTATACTTACCGCCATTATTCTGCTTCAAAACTTTGTGCCATTTTTAGGAAATATCCCCATTCCTCCGCTTAATCCGACCATCATACATATTACGGTTATCGTTGCAACGTTAACGATGGGCACCAAAGATGGCATGATCATTGGAGGCATCTGGGGGATCACACGTATGGTTCGTGCATACACGATGCCGGCGTCACCACTGGACTTGCTGCTTTGGACTAATCCAATGATTGCTTTGGTGCCACGTATTTTGATCGGTCTCTTTACTGGCTGGTCGTATGCACTTTTCAAACGACTGTTCGCTAAGAAAGATAAACTGGCTTTAGCCAGCGCTTCTGTGGTCGGTTCATTCACTAATACCATCTTCGTGCTGTTTTTTATCTATTTGTTCTATGGTGAGTCATTCGCGCAGGCCATTGAAGTGGATATCAGCAATTTAGCCGGTGCATTGGCCGTTATTGTCGGCACAAGCGGTGTTGCTGAAGCAATTGCGGCAGCGATAATCGTACCGCTTATTACGATTCCGCTTAGAAAAGTAACTCACCAAAAATAAGCACCTTCGAAAACGCCCAGTCATTTCTACTTAAAGAGGTAGACTGACTGGGCGTTTTCCAGGTTAAAAGGGCGATCTGATTACTTTTCATCCGATTATATCGTTTAATTAAGTAGATCCGGGTCGAAAACACCTAGAGCGTGTCTGGAAACTTGACTATAGATGATAGTAGAATGAAGTCTTTCTAAGCTAACTATCATCTTGGAGAGGCTTCATATCGTTTGAAAGAGCTGAAGAAATGATTTCGCAATGAATGTCGTGAGTTTGTTATCTTAATTACTCACTTATCACACAATAGTGTGGTACACTTTTTAAGAAAGAGTACATACGAAAAGGAAGGAAGAACAACATGAAAAAAACACGCGCAAATAAAAATACACCCAACAAGCCAAAAGGGTCACCTAAAATCGAGAAAATTTATTATATCGTCATTGGACTACTCATCGTCATCCTTGGAGGTCTAGTCATCTTTATCTTTTCAAACCGCGATGATGTTGTAACTGAAGGGGACCAGGACAGCTCTCCAGAAACTGAGATCGTCACTGATACTGAGGAAGATGACGAAACGGGAGAAGAGACTGATACAACGGATCCGGAATCTGATCAAGCAGATGAGGACAACACAGAAGAAAGTGACCAGGAGGCTGCTGACCAGGACGAGGACACAGAATCTGAGGTTACCGAAGAAGAGGCAGTGACAGAAGAAGAACCTGAAGAGGCAGAAGAAGAACCCGAAGAGACTGAAGAAACTCCAGATGAAGATGATTCAGCGGAAGAAGAAACCAGTGAAGCAGAGATCAATACCGATGCCCCACTGGATGAGAGCCACACGATGAACTTTAACGATGGCTCGAGTGACCGTATTGCTGTTGATCAAAATGCAAGTGCCGTAACTGGGATCGACCAGAACGACATGACCACGTGGTGGGTTGGAAACAACGGCTTAGGCCGCGCATTCACCGTCGTTTCAGATAGTGGCCAAAACAATGTTTACCGTGTGGATCTACAATATGGTGAAGGCGAATGGCATGTGACGGGCGTCGAAGAACTCGACGGCGTACCCAATGAATACCGCTAAAAATCAAACCTAGTAATTTGAGAAGCTTCCAAAGACGACCTTAGTGACCGGGTCGAATCTTTGGAAGCTTTTTTGAGTGGAGCAAAATGAGCTGGCTCATTTTGCTTTCCTTACTCAACGATCATCTCGCGCTTTTTCACTCCAGCGATAGGGCGCTATACGCTTTTTGTCCGACTTTCTTACTTTTTCAACGCTAGTCGACACTTTCATCGGACTATTCAGTTTGAACTTACCGAAGTCCTTCCGCTAGTGTCGTCTCAACTCGATAAGCGAACGGAACTTACCGAACTTGTCAGAAGTTCGACAGCTTTTTCAGGAAAAACTTTCTCAAAGTGTCGAATACGCTCACATTCGGTCGTTTCGGCAGCCCGTTTTATCAGTAATTGCCGAACTAGACCACCGTTCGACAGTTACACCGAAAGGCATCCTTTCTAACTGCCGAACTCAACCAAATTCGGTAGGTTGAGCAGTCGCTCCTGTCCCAAAGCACCGAATACACAAGATGCTGCCCACTTTTTCAGCCTTACGACCGACCAGACGATAATGACATTTCTCCTTAGTCAAAAGCACTCCTTCATGGTAAACTAGTGTCAAACAGCTAGGAGGACGCTTATGAAACAGCCAAATAATAAATACAATATGATTCAAGAGATTTTAGAAAAAACTGAATCCGAAGTAGCAAAAATGAGTCCCGTAAATATACTGATAGCCGGGAAAACGGGCGTCGGGAAGAGTACGCTCATCAACAATGTCTTCCGTGAAAAATTAGCCGATACCGGCATTGGGAAACCTGTGACGAAACACTTGAGACGCATCACTAAAGAAGGCATCCCCATTGTCTTGTATGACACCAGAGGATTGGAACTTGAACAAAAGGTCCAAAAACAGGTAATGAAAGAGATTCTCGACCTGGTGGAGGAAAAGAAAAACACTAAAGATGCGCTGCACGCGGTGTACTACTGTATCCAGGCCAATTCTTCCCGCATCGAGGATATGGAAATCGAACTGATCAAAGAAATCTCAAGTATTCTACCCGTCATTCTGGTCCTGACGCAATCGATAGGGAAACCGGCAGATGAATTTAACCGTTACCTGGAAAATATGAACTTGCCCGTGGCAGCTGTTCAGAATGTCATGTCAGAACCGTATGAGATTTCCGATGATTACGTCATTCCGAGATTTGGTTTGAAACAGCTGATCGAAAAGACGTTGCAGCTTATCCCAAAGGAGAGTAAAGAGGCTTTTACGAACGCCCAGCAAGCAGACATTGAACGTAAAGCCAAAGTTGCCAGACGCTGGGCTTCCAGATATGTGGCCACGACGTTTGGTGTCGGGTTTGCGCCCATTCCATTTTCTGATGCCTCTATATTGGTCCCGATGCAGGTCACTCTGCTCGCTCATATCACTGCCATCTTCGGTATTTCAATGGATAAAGCTACCATCGTCAGCATCATTGCGGCAGTCGGCGGGACAGGATCAGCGACAATGATCGGGAAAACGCTCGTTGCCAATGCCTTTAAATTCATCCCCGGCGCGGGGACCATTATCGGCGGCATCATCAGCGGCACGACCGCATCCATCGTCACAAGCGCGTTGGCACTCAGCTATATTGAAGTGTTGAGCATCATTGCTACCAAGGAAAAAGAAGGCGAAAGCATCGATCTGGGGTTACTGGAACGCTTGATGCGCAGCCAGTTCAAGAAAAATCTGAAACTCAACCGTAAGGAACTGAAAACGAAAGATCTGGAGTTCGAAAATGACGATGCCTTGAACGACGCTTACAATACTTATACTGAACTGGAAGACGAACAAAGCAGCATTCCTAAGAGTGCCAAATTAAAAAAAGTCGTTCAGAACTTTATTAAAAAGCATAAGCGCTAAAAAAATTTAATTGAAAGCGTGTAGTCGTCTTTTTGGATTTGGTTCATATTTTGGTTCATATAATGAAAACAGGCAATCTCTGCTACTGAGCTTAAAAAGATTGCCTGTTTTTGTTTTCATTCTTTATTCAGTTTTTAAACTTGCCAGGGATAAAGTGCATCAAATAGATTAAACGATTATTTTAGCCTGATTTTCTGTTATACTACATAGGAGTCAACAATTATAGGAGTGATTATTAATGAATAAACAGCAAAATCCCCATTCTAAGAAAAAAAATAAAAACCTTCGCCAGGGAACGACCCAATCCGATAAAAGAGGGATCGTAAACCACACGGTAGAAGAAGAAACGACACTGCTGCCTTTTTTACTGACTATCATAACCAATAAGAGTCGTAATTCTGTCAAGTCAGTATTAACCCGCGGACAGGTTTCGGTAGACGGAGAGGAAGTCACCAAACACGATCATCCGTTAAAACCGGGACAAGTTGTCAGTATATTAAGTAACAAGGAATCCAAGAAAATGTCAGAACTGGAAGGTTTATCGATCCTGCATGAGGATAGAGACATTATTGTGATCAATAAAGAAGCTGGACTATTATCTATCTCAGCTGGAGATCCCACTGAGCCGACTGCCTATCATCAGTTGAGTGATTACGTTAAAAAAGAGAATCCGGAAAACAAGATTTTTGTCGTTCATCGTCTGGACCGGGATACATCCGGTGTCATGTTGTATGCAAAATCAGAAGAAATAAAAGAAGCTTTACAGAAAGACTGGAAGAATACGGTTAAAGAACGTATCTATACAGCGTTAGCAGAAGGCAACGTAGAAAAAGACCAGGGCGAAATTTCATCTTGGCTGTCGGAAAGTAAAGGCATAAAAATGTATTCCAACCCTGAAGACAACGGTGGAAAATTCTCAGTGACTCATTACAGAAAAGTACTGGGTAACGAAAATTATTCACTTTTAGAAGTGGAACTGGAAACAGGCCGTAAGCATCAGATCCGTGTTCATTTAAAGGATATCGGTCATCCAATTGCTGGCGATAAACTGTACGATGCAGATACCAATCCGATCAAACGGTTAGGCCTGCATGCGACAACACTTGTCCTGGTTCATCCAGGCACGAATAAACTGGTCCGCTATACCTCAGAAGTCCCAACGTCCTTTCTTAAGAGAGTGAAATAACAAGACTGACAAGTACGTAAATAGGTTCCTGATCATCTACCATTTCAATATCATTTTAAAAGGCTGGGACAAAAGTCCCAGCCTTTTTTGTGTTTCCAGATAATTTTCATAAACGTGTTTCAAAACGCAGGCTCGCCGTTCAGGTTGTCACATCCGTAGCTGTTTCTGATAGGGCAGGTTGTGCTGACAACGAATCTGGAGTTTTTTTCGCTGATTAATAATAGATAATGGTACTTTAATTGGCTGATTTTTGCTAAACTATTAAATATACAGAATGACGGTTGAATTTAAAATGAAATTAACATTTTTTCCGAATGAAATCACTTTCATTAGCGCTTGATTGCAATACAGCTCGCATAAGAAATGGCAAACACATCGATCGAAGCACAGTTGAAAGCCGAAATATAAACTCGCTCATCGTCTCGCCTTGAGATAGATGTTGGGTACTCCTGTCGGAAGGGAAGTGTTTTTGTGAAAACGTATATAAAAACTATATGGGAAGATCTCGTACAAAATAAAGAAGTCATTATTGTTTTATCCATTGTATGGGTAGTTCTATTCGAGCGCTTCTCTATCCTCACGTTTTTAGTCGGCCTCTTCATGGCGATTTTGGTGGTGTTATTTACAGATCGGTTTCTACTCAAAGGGAATTACGAACATTCCTATATGATCGGTTTGTTTACCTTATCCAAATATGCTTTGCGTTTATTGCTTGAAATCATTATGGCCGGTATCGAGGTGATTCCTAACATCCTGACCGGTAAAGCAGACGTCCAGATCATTAACTGCGAGACCAGGTTAACGGACGAATTATTGATCGATATCTTGGCCAATTCGATCACGTTGACGCCTGGTACGGTGACCGTTGAAAAAAAAGGCAGTCATCTACGCGTGCTTGCCTTAAACGCACCTGCTAGGGATGAGGATGCACGCGACGTTATTCCACTAAAACTCGAAGCGATCCTGTTACGTTATCAAGAGAAAATCGACGGTAAAGCATGAGGAATAGCTTCGATCAATAGAAAGTAGGGGAGTTCATGAATTTTGATGAAGTGGTATTGGCCATCGTGGCAGCTTTATCCGTATTTGGATTGGTGAGAGTCTTGATCGGCCCGACCATTTGGGACCGTCTGCTCGGTTTTACGCTCTTTTCATCCAAAGTCATCGTTATGGCTGTTTTAATTGGAATTATCATCGACCGATCATACATGGTCGACGTCGGACTGATTTATGGCGTGTTAGGGTTCATCGGCACGATCATGCTATCACGATTTATTGAAAGAAGAGGAGATATATGATGGCTCAACTATTAGAATGGACTGCTAATTTCATCATCATCATTGGCCTCATTTTTATGACACTCGGTGTATTCGGCATTTACCGATTTAATGACTATTTTTCCCGCATCCTCGTTTCAGCAAAAGTTGATACCGTCGGTTTTATCACCATCATGCTTGGCCTGATAATAAAACATGGCTTTGACTTTTTCACGGGTAAATTGATCCTGGTTTTGGCTCTATACGTTGTAACTAACCCGATCGCGACGCATGCGATCACACGATCAGCCCATCTCAGTGGGTATCGCATCAAGAAGGAGAGGTAATAAGTATGTTTCAAGCATTTTTACTCATTGCTTTACTTGTTTTTGCCAGCTTCTCCGTCTTTTCTGATAACATTAAACGCTCAGTTATTTATTTAGGTGTTTTTTCATTGCTTATGGCCGTGACTTATCTGCATTTCAATGCACCGGACGTTGCTTTAGCTGAAGCGGCGATCGGGGTAGGCTTATCCACGGTGATGTATCTGGTTGCGACGAAAAAAATATCGGTATACGACATATGCTATGTGAATGAAGATGTAGACGTGTTCGATGACAAGAGCATCAATGAAATCATGGATAACGTGGTGCGTCCGTTGGAATTATTCCTGGAACGTACGGAAGAAATCGAACCGCAGCTGGCCTATACCAATCATCCGATCGAACAAATCATGCGCGAAGACAGTCACGATGTTTATATTCAACGTAAAGGGAAACTGACTTATCTATACGGTGAATCAACCGATCATGTCTTCCAGGATATCATTGCCAACATGGATGAAATCATCAGGGACATTTCCGATATCCGTGTTATCTACACAGATGAGGTGACCAACAATGAAAGAGACAAATAAAACCATATATCTTATGCGTATTTTATTTACCATTAGCGGCGCTTTTGTCGTCATCTTTTTATTTTTGAATCACTCAGAACAGATCGACACGCCCTTGATGGATTACTTTACGGCCGATTTTTTTGAAGAAACAGGTGCCCAAAACGCAGTAGCAGCGATTTACCTGAATTACCGTGTATTCGATACCTTGTTTGAAGCCTTGATGCTGATGGTATCGGTCATGGAAGTCATCAACGTGTCCTGGGCAAATAAACACGCGGAAAAATATCAGTTTGAAGAAGATGACTTGAACCGGAAGGACAACTCGGAAATCGTTATTCGAATGGTCGGCATTATTTATCCGTTCGTGTTGCTTATCGGTCTGTACATCATTATCAACGGACACGTCTCACCAGGCGGCGGGTTCCAGGGCGGAGCCATTTTAGCTACCGCACTGATCACGCGTTACTTGGTCTATCCGAACTTCGACTTGGATCTGGATGTGCTGGAGAAGTTAGAGAAATTCTTGTTCCTGGCGATCGTGATCACGCCCGTGTTATACGTGTTCATGCAGATCCAGCCGGCAGACACCGTGTTATCGCACCAAATTTACATGATCGCCATGAACTCACTGATCGGGTTAAAGGTGTTCTCCGGTCTGAGTATCATTTTCTACCGATTCGTATTCTATGAAGGACTTTAAAGAAACGAGACGGTCATGTGAATCATTTCAAAAAGAGGAGGTTGAAACCAATGGATTTTCTCACTGGAGAGATCGTTGGGATTCTTTTGTTCTTCATTGGTCTGTTCGGCCTGATGACGAAGAAAACGATCATTAAAACGATCATGTCCATGTCCATCATGGAATCCGGCATTTACTTATTTTACATCACAATCAATTATACGACGGGCAGTGTTCCTCCGATCGGCCAGGCACAAAAGGCCGCCTTTGCCGATCCTGTCCCCTCTACCTTGATGATCACGGCGATCGTTATCGGGATAGGGGTCACAGCGATTTCCTTGACCATGTTCATGCACTACAAACAGAAACACGGGATCACACACTGGTCAAGAAACAGAAATCAGCAAGGAAGTGGGCACTAGTGTTAGGAGTCTTCGTATTAGCGCCGATAATCGTCGGGTTGATCGCGTACATCATACGTGATCATTGGGCAAAACCTTTGCTCTTTTTATTCCAGATCGGTTATGCGGCTTATGCTTTCAGCCAGTTTTTAGTTGTCAAAGAATCGGGGCCGATTATCTGGAACACCGGAGGCTACACCGATGGTATCGCGCTGAGCTTGTATGCCGATCCTATCTCCATCTTTATGGTCATGATGACTGCCATCATTTACATTGCCTTTTTGATTTATTCGGTGAATGCGGCATACTTTGTTTCCAAGTTTTTCTTTCTGTTTATGGTCCTGGAAGGCTTGATGATGGGCCTTTATTTATCAAGTGACCTCTTCAACATCTTTGTCTTTTTAGAAGTGTCGACTGTGGTGGTTGCGATTCTGATCATGATCAACAAAGAAAAACAAGCGATCTACGACGGGATGATCTACTTCTTCGTCAACATTATCGGATCGTCCTTCCTGCTGTTTGGAACGGGGATGATCTACCGTACGTTCGGTCTGCTCGACATGCGTGCGATCAGTGAAGCCATGACGTTGCTCGACAGTCCCAAAGCCATGATTTTACCTTACGGCTTGATGATGGTGACGGTCTCCTTGAAAACGGCGGTCACACCACTCTTCAGCTGGTTGCCTAAAGCTCACGGGACACCCAGTGCACCCCCGGTCGTATCTGCCGTTTTGAGCGGGTTATATATCAAGAGTGGGGTATACTTGTTTATTCGTTTCAACGAGATGTATTCGCCCGTCATCGATATGCACCAGTTCTTTTTCTGGATCGGTTTCATCACGTCTGTCGTGGGCTTTATCATGGCCTTAGGACAGCACGACATCAAATTGATCCTTGCTTATCACACGGTATCCCAGGTCGGGCTCATCATGGTCGGGTTGAACATGGCTTCCGATTATGCCTTCTGGGGTGCAGTGTATCACATCTTCAATCATGCGATCTTTAAATCCACCTTGTTCCTGACGGCCGGCATGATCTATCATGAATACGGCACCCGAGATGTCTATGAAATCAGGGGCCTTTTCAAACGGATGCCCTGGGTCGCGATCGCCACCACTTTTGCCATGCTTGGGATCACTGGGGCGCCATTCTTTAACGGCAGCATCTCCAAATATATGATTGCTCACGGCTCGCATGATTATGGCACAACGATTTTACTCAATATCATCAACTTGGGGACGACGATGTCTTTTGTTAAATATGCGACCATGCTCTTTGGTGAAAACACCAAAGGGATCCGCGTGAAATCCGATATTTTTGCGGTAAGTGCGGCCCTGCTCCTGGGCGTGACGTCGCTGCTGACCGGGATGTTTGGTGAAGTCCTGACAGAATTTTTGTTCGGCTTTGAACTGCAGGTGAATGCGGAAGAATATTTCCAGAAAGGGGTCGTTTATGCCTTGATGATCGTAGCGGGGATCGGCTTCTATAATGGCATTATCAAACACGGGGGATTTATTCAGCGGATCGGTCATATCGAATTGACCTTTAACGCCATCATTACTGCGATGGTAGGGTACTTCATCACGATCGTCCTGTTCTTAACTTTCGTTCTATAATAGGAATCTTTGAACCACCCGGTGAGAGACGTGCTGATTCATCCACATTCAAGCACTGTTACCCTGGCAACAGGCTGACACGCACGATGGCTTCAATTAAACCGTTTGTAGGAACTCTTTAATGAAAAAGTCACAGAATGGAAGAACCAGCGTTTCTCACTTTTTTCATACTCAAAAACAGAAGGTTGCGATGCTATACTGGCTGATACTCATTCCTATCGTCTTAGCTATCATCACTATCATGTATTTTGATAGAGATTCACGGAGGATCATTTTAGCTGTTCAGCTGGGCATGGTCATCTATACGACCTATTTATTCAGACGCATTGCCCTGATCACTTACATGACACTTTTCATTTGAGATATATGAAAGAAGGGATGATCGTTGCTGTACTTACTCATTGTTGGTCCGATCCTGGCTGGTGTTTTGACCCTGTTCTTCAAAGATAAGGATACCCGTTTGCTTACCATCCTGATACAGATCGCGCTGCTTCTTTACGCCTTACATATCTTCATAGACGTACGGGCCAACGACACGATTTTCAATTATATGTCACGGGTACCGGCAGGCTTGGCCATTACGCTGATGGCCGATACCATTTCATCCGTTTTCATCCTACTCACGGCAGCGATTTTCTTGATGATGATGATCTATGCGTACCATAAAGTCTACTTCACGACGACCTTCGGCTTCTTGTTCCTGGTGCTGCAGGCGCTCATAACAGGCTTGTTCCTCAGTACCGATTTATTCAATTTATATGTTTTACTTGAAGTGTCAACGGTCACCGTGTCGATTCTGATCATGATCAACAAAGAGAAACAGGCGATCTACGACGGCATGATCTATTTCTTCGTCAACGTTATCGGTACAGCTTTCTTACTGTTTGGCATCGCCATGCTTTACCGCACGACTGGGTTGCTGGATATGAATGCGATCGGAGAGGCCCTGCATGAAGTCGAGGATCCGCGGTCGGTCTTTCTGGCTTTCGCGTTCATGATGACGACCTTGAGTCTGAAAACGGCCGTCGTGCCGCTTTTCAGCTGGCTGCCTAAAGCCCACGGGACACCCAGTGCGCCCCCAGTCGTTTCAGCTATCTTGAGTGGACTGTACATTAAAACCGGCGTCTACATGTTTATCCGCTTCACAACCATGTTTGAAGCGGTGATCGATATACAGGAACTCTTTCTGGTCATCGGTTTTGCGACCTCGATCTTCGGGTTCATCATGGCCCTGGGTCAGAACGACATCAAGATGATCCTGGCTTATTCCACCGTTTCTCAAATCGGTCTCATCATGATCGGCTTATCGATGGGAGCAGAAAAAGCCTACTGGGGATCGCTGTTCCATATCGTCAGTCACGCGTTGTTCAAATCGACCTTGTTCCTGGCTGCCGGGACCGTATACCATTACTACGGCACCCGAGACATCCGAGATATCCGAGGCGTGTTGAGAGCCATGCCGCTCGTCGGTTTTGCAATCCTCTTTGGCGTCCTGGGCGCCACCGGTGCGCCGTTCTTTAACGGCAGTGTCTCAAAATATCTCATTGCTTACGGCACCGACGACGCACTCGTTCAATTTGGACTCAACCTGATCAATTTGGGAACCATTACCTATTTCCTGAAATTTTCAAC
>NZ_JAWOBT010000002.1:0-48989 GCF_046484155.1 Alkalibacterium sp. | reverse complement strand
TTTAAGTAATGCAAAACTAATCGAGGTGGTTTATTAATAGCATTAACATAAAAAAACCATGTTATAAAAGCATCTAATCCAATGAATAATAATGCTGTTAGATACTTAATTTCAATAAAAAGGTGCGTGTATTAGATTCGGATAAAGTGTTTTTATGCATCATTATTCCATTAAATGAATTAATCAATGATGTGAAATAATTGTAATACAGTTATGGATGTGCTATTCTGATAAACGATAACAATGGAGGTTTTTATACGTGATAAATAAGTTGAAATTCATATTTCTATCGATTTTTGGGTTTGTATTTTTTCTAGTACCCTTTACAATAAATGATGAGAGTAAAATTATGTTATCTCATATCATTGATTTTGTTAAAAATAATATTCTAGATGAATTCCTTACCTTTACAGCGGCAAGCGCATGGATCGTGTTAGTTGCGACTGTTGTATTCATGTTCTATACGTCGCAAAGTAAGTTTATTAATTCTATGTTTAAAGCTTCTGCTTTTAATGTAGTATTAAGAATTGTCGGTTCATTCTTATATCTCATGGTTTTAAATAATTGGTTTGAAAGTTATGATTTTACAAGTCTCATACTGGATCCCAATACTGGAGGACTCATGGCTGGTGAAGGTGGACTGTTGACTACGCTTTACATAACTTTCTTTGTGGGGATACTTGCACTTCCACTGCTCACTCATTTTGGTATCGTTGAATTTATCGGTATTTTGTTAGGTCCTGTTGTGGTGAAAGTGTTTAGAGTACCGGGTTATTCAATGATCGATGCGATTGCATCCTTTGTAGGGGACGGTACAATTGGTATAGTGGTAACTGACAGACAGTATCAACGAGGTTACTACAATAGAAGAGAAGCTTACATCATAGCAACCAGTTTTTCGGTTGTAGGTATTGCTTTTGCGGCTGCCGTGGCTGAAATGTTAGAGTTCAGTGATATTTTCCCTATCTTTTATGGTTCTATTCTATTAGTGACGTTGGTCATTGCCTTTATTATGGCACGTTTACCGCTCAAAAAATTCGAACCGACTTATTATGAAGGGAAAACACCAAAATCGGTTGAAATTCCGGAAGATAAAACGATTCTTGAACATGCCTATGATTCTGCTGTAGAACAGGCAAAAGAGACTAAAATCATCCCTACGGTGATTGATGCCTTTAAGAATATTGTTCATATATATGTCGGGTTTTTACCAATTATTATGGCCATAGGAACATTTTCATTAATTATTGCCGAATATACGCCGTTTTTTGATATCATCAGTGCTCCGCTAGTGCCTATGTATGAATTGATAGGATACAGTACAGAAGTGGCAGCACAAATGGCACCTGCATCCGTTGCGGGATTTGCTGACATGTATTTACCCGCTTTGTTTATAAGTGGATCTACTAGTGAAGCTGCACGTTTCTTCATCGGTGTCTTAGCGTTTACTCAGTTAGTATTCATGTCTGAAACCGGCATGATCTTGGTTAAAACTAAAATCGGATTAAATTTTTGGGATGTTGTCAAAGTCTTTCTTTTTAGAACAATAGTATCTATCCCAATATTGATTATCATCACCAATGTTTTAGCAGTAATGAATGTTATTTCATTCTAGAGTTAATCTGATAGGGTATATAAATTTGTGTTAACTTTAATCGTATAACAACCCGCACCTCCTTGGCTGTAAACCAAGGAGGTGCGGGTTGCTTTTTTATTTATAACGTCGAAGCCTAGTATGAATGAATTATGTTGTTCAGTGGATGGATCAATATAAAAAACATGTTATCTAAGTCCAATTTCTAGACAAATTCTATTTTTCAAGAATAATAGAATTAAAGAAGCAATATCATCTATGAGTGCGATAAACAGTCTATTCGAATTTAACATTTAGTAAGAAGGCAATGCTGTTGGAAGTTGCATACGAGTATGAGGGATTAAGAATATTGGAATTGTCTCTTAACCTATTTTCTCGGTTCAACCGTTATCAGGAGGTTAAACACTGCTGGCGTATCGAAAAGTTAATAAGATAAGAGCCTTATGATTGTCGATTAGAAATGATTTTATGATTCGATAAATTAGAGGAACATCTATAGAGATATACAGTGATGAAGAACATAAGGGGGTAAAAGTAATGGATCATGTCGTTTATGTTGATGCAAAAGCAAAAGAATTGGATAAATTAGTTGAAGGAGTAAAAAAGATAATTATTAGAGGTGCTGCCGGTAGGAAAGTTCCCTATGGTAAAGTAAGCGTTGGAGATGTATTATATTTCATTAATAATAATGCTGAAGGTGAGATACGAGCAAAAGGTCGTGTCAGTAATGTTTTTAATTCCCAAAAGCTGTTGAAGTCAGAATCCGTCAAACTGGTCCAAGAAAATCAGGATAAACTGCAGTTAACAGATGCACAATTTGCACGTTGGGCAGGCAAAAGATATATCATCTTTATTGAGGTAGATACTGTGGAGACGGTTGAACCTTTTAAATTGGATAAGAAAGATTATGGAAATATGGACGACTGGCTACCAGTAGGAGAAATTGCTAAAGTAAGACATGGCTAAATATAAGTTAATTATAGCGACCCCTAAGATTAGAATGCTTCTGCCTAACTTTAGGGGTCACTATACCTATCTACACAATGGTTTACTATTTTTAGAGAAAGGTAATGATTGTTTACTGCTGCTTCAGTGTATGGACAGGTGAGTATTTTGATAGAAAAAGAACAACTCCCCAAGTAACTAAAGCAGGCACTGTTCCCATAATAGGATTCTCGATAGTAATGTCCCCAAGCACAAGCGTGGTTCCGGTATTTAACCAGGCGTGAAACAGAATCATTAAAAAGACGCTTCTGGTGTTAAGGTATAACCATGAAATAATAAAGGTCTGCCCAATGATCGATAAAGTGAAACCAATGAGTGAAAATAAGGTGAAAACCAAACCATCATTATGATATAAAAAGATTACATAAGGAAAATGCCAGATTGCCCATAATGTTCCTAGACGCCAGTTCATTTCATCAAAGGTATACGATTTTTGTAAAATTTCTAAGGCGAATCCCCGCCATCCCGGTTCTTCAAGTCCACTGGTGAAGACTTGATAAAGAAAAAATGGCAGTAATAGAGATATAGAAATTTGTGAATTAAAAAAGTCTCTAGAAGGAATGCTTAATAATAAACCGATCATCCAGACTATTAAGACTATGATCAAAGGAAGTGAAAAGGCGATAAGGTACCATTTCAAGTGTATATTCCATAAAAGAATCCTCCTGAAAAAGAGAGCGCGTTCTTCTTTTTCATAATAACGCCACGTAATGACTAAAGAGGCTATGAGGGGACCATATACACCGAGACGAAAGATGATAATTGGTAGAACGGGAGTTGTTTGAATAAAATCCCGATCGATCATATTCAGGAAAGTAGGATCGTTAAAGTCCAGTAAGAAGGCTATGATCCAGCACGTCCAAGTTATGGCATAGGCCAACAAAATGAAATAGGTGAGAGTACTTCTATCCTTTTGTTCCATTTTCATTCTCCTTTCTTCAACTGGCATTATGGTTTCGCAGTATAAAAACAGATGTAGGGCGTCTGTTTATCATTACTATATTTTGTATTGCATGATGTAAACGCTTACCTTTTCGGCGATTCTATCTTTTTATATAACGGAAACCGTTAGCCTGAATGTTAAGACGCAACGTAATCTTTAGGAGAAGAAAGAATTATGATTAGATTTTCTGAATTATTCTTTCTTATATTTTAAATCTCTTTTAGTATATTATCAAAATATAAGAATTTACCTTAGGCCGTTTTATATGATCAACGAATTGATAGTGAATAGAGTCATTTTACACAAAAAAATTAAAGGCTCAATTTTCATTTTATAAATATAAGGAGGAC
Source organism: Alkalibacterium sp. (assembly GCF_046484155.1). Classification (GTDB taxonomy): domain Bacteria; phylum Bacillota; class Bacilli; order Lactobacillales; family Carnobacteriaceae_A; genus Alkalibacterium. The sequence goes on along the minus strand of NZ_JAWOBT010000002.1, from coordinate 45,097 downwards.
ATTTATGACCATTCATTTTAGACATTATAAAGGCGGCGCAGGCATTACTGATGATTATTATAAGATACGAGATTTTTTAGTGGAAACAGTGAGTACGTCCTTCACTTATGCTAGGTGGGACTGGATGATCACGCATGACTACTTGGACGTGAATTCAATAAATAAGATTGGCGTTTGGCAAGATTCAGACAAGATAGTGGGTGTAGCTACGTTCGATTTACAGTTGGGCAGAGCGTATTGCTTAAACTTACCGGAGTATGATTTTTTGAAAAAGGATATGATACTCTATGCAAATGACTGTTTAGCTAAAGACAATGAAATTGGTATCGTTATCCCGGACTCTGATGTAGCTTTGCAAGATGCCGCATCTGATTTGGGATTTGTAGCGACTGAGAATAAAGAGGAAGATTCGATTTTCTACATTGCTAAAACGCCGATAGAAATAACTGTTCCAAAAGGATTTGAAATAACCAGTATGGAAGAAATCTTTGACTTGCAGGGCTATTATCGCGTGTTGTGGAAAGGATTCGATCATGAACTAAATGGAGAAGGTGAGTTCTGTTTTTCAGAGGCAAATAATGCATCTGGAAAAAAACAGATGAGGCGTCCTAATGTTGATTTGAATTTGAAAATCGCAATAGTTTCTCCCAAAGGGAACTTTGTTTCTTACTGTGGGATCTGGTATGAAAAAGAACTGGATTTTGCAGTAATAGAACCAGTGGCTACAGATCCCGAGTATCGGCGAATGGGTTTAGGTAAAGCGGCGGTGCTTGAAGGTATAAGACGAGCGGGAGAATTAGGAGCAAAAAGAGTATTGGTAGGGTCATCACAGCAGTTTTATTACAATATTGGACTAAGACCTTATTCTACAGCTACGGAATGGAGATTGGAAAATAAGCATGTTTCAAGGTGAATATCAAAAAATCATGCAGTTATCATTTCTATAAAATGATTGTTTCATTATTGAATTAATAAGTTTCTCAATAATATTCAGAAATATTTCAAGTGACTAATGAGCGGTGTGAGTTGATGAAAGAAAAGTCAAACTATATATTAATTTTTTTCAAATAGATATTGATCCCATGGAAAAAATTACTGTTGATCACTTTTGAAGATAACGAGGAGGATTTAGCTTATGAATGTGAAAAAAACTATTAAGCCAATGCCATTATGGGAGTCCGGATTGTTTTTTGGTATACCGGCTGCTATTTTCTGCTTCAGTATCTATATAGTTATGCCCTTATTAGGTGAGGCTGGCGTAAACCCAATTTTAAATTATTCGTTAACATTAATGGGCCCCGTTCTTTTATTATTCGTTGCGTCGTTTGTAGCTCTTAAAATTGATGGCTACAGGTTGAATTGGAAGATAATCAAGGAAAGATTTCGATTGGCACCTTTAAGGAAAAGGGAATGGTTATGGACGATTGGTTTGTCCGTGTTCATGGTCTCTGGAAATTTTCTTTTATTGCCTACTCAAAAATGGTTGCTCGATACAGTGAGATTTAATCCTCCTGACTACCTGCCATCTACGCTGGATCCTCGAATGACATTAAGTGGTATACCACCAGAATTCGAAACAACACCTTTGGTCATACTAATTGTCTTTCAATTATCCTTTTTGTTCTTCAATATCTTTGGAGAAGAGCTCTGGTGGAGAGGTTACATACTGCCAAGGCAAGAATTAGTTCATGGTCAATACACTTGGATCATTCACGGACTCTTGTGGACATTATTCCATGTTTTTTGGTGGTGGAACCTAATATTCCTGCTCCCTGGAGCGCTAGCTGCATCGTTTGTGGCACAAAAGTTCCAAAATACCACGATTATCATCATCGCTCATTTAGTTGTTAATACACTAGGTGGAACCATTTTAATGCTGTTAAGCAGTTGAACTTGTGGTTGGTACGTAAATGTATTGATCCATAGTAAGGATGGCAAAATAAAGTGATATGTGATCCAGCAGTTTAATAATTCGGATGGTATACTAGTGTCTTTTAATAAATTTGACTTTACAAGTTAGTGTACCTATAATTCGAGTTGAATGGGAATATTATTAAATTAAATTGAGTTGATTATTATAAAAAAGGAGTTGCTTTGCATGTCGAACAAATTATTACTGGAGATTGTAAATAATCGGGAGGTAGATACAAAATAATTTATTGTAACAACCTCTCATAAGTTGCTGTAAAAACTTAGGAGGAAAATAATTGAGTAAAATAGATATGAAAAACTTAGGTCTTAACCAAAGATTTCTGAATGAAGCCAATTTATATAAGGATCTCTATATTGGAAGAATAATGTCTCAATATAAAAATTTATACAAAGTTGCAACAGATAATGGTGATCTCATGGCTCAAATTTCCGGAAAGTTTCGTTATGATGTGGATGCCTTATTGGATTACCCGGCAGTAGGCGATTTTGTCATGCTTGACCGAAATGAGGATGCTAGTGGGTATGCAATTATTCACAAAGTGCTGACGAGGAAAAGTGCTTTTATTAGAAAAGCTTCAGGAACGGCGTATGATGCACAAATTATAGCAGCAAACATTGACACTGTATTTATTTGTATGTCGTTAAATAATGATTTTAATCTTCGTCGGATAGAACGCTATCTTGGGGTTGCCTGGGATAGTGGGGCAGTTCCAGTAATTGTGCTAACAAAAGCTGATTTATGTAATGATCTACAACAAAAATTGGTGGATTTAGAAACTGTTGCCTGTGGGGTTGATGTGTTAGTCACATCGAGTGTGGATGATGATGGGGATTCATCCGTCCGAAAGTATCTTGGCGTTGGAAAGACCATTGCCTTTATAGGTTCATCGGGTGTTGGGAAATCGACTTTAATTAACAAGCTGATAGGCGGAAATGCTCTTAAAACAAACGAAATAAGAAATGACGATAAAGGCAGGCATACGACTTCCCGTCGAGAAATTATCATACTTCCAAACGGGGGAGTAGTTATAGATACTCCGGGCATGAGAGAGATTGGTCTTGAAAGTGCTGATTTATCGAGAACTTTTGCCGATATTGATGCGTTATCAGTTGATTGTAAATTCAATGACTGCTCGCATTCCAGTGAACCGGGTTGTGCAGTGAAAAAGGCAATTAATCAGGGTGAACTGACAGAGGAAAGATTTGCCAGCTATTTGAAATTAAAGAAAGAAGCAAAGTATGAGGGGTTAAATGCTAAGGAAATTGAAACAGAAAAATTCAATGAGATGTTTAAAGAAGTAGGCGGTATGAAAAAAGCAAGAAAGTTTGCTAAAAAGAGTAATAGAGAAAGATGAATAAATAAAAAGAATCAGACAGTTAGATTATTAAATCTAACTGTCTGATTCTTTTATCATAAAATAACAATAAGAATGAAGCTTCGTTAAACGAGAGAGTAATCTAATAGATTGCTGAGATCAATAATAAATTTAGATTTGTATTTTTCTGTAGTCAGTTGACAATCGAAAGAAAGAGCATTAAAATTTAGTTAGCTAGACTAACTAAATGGTTGTTTGATTGGAGGTAAAAATGAATAATATGCTTATAGATAGTGCGGATATAATAAGTATGTTTTGTCGTTTACATACTAATTCAAAACCGGATATCCCTGTAAGATCAAGCGAAATGGGCGTGCTTATTTTCATACAAAAACAAGATATGGCAGTAACACCAATGAATATCAGTCAGTTTTTCAAAATCACTAAACCATCGGTTACCTCGATGGTAAATGCACTTGTTAAAAAGGGCTATTTATTGAAAGAACAGTCTGAAGCGGATAAAAGAAGCTATGAATTGAAAACAACGGATAAAGGGAATAAACTTGTCGAATCAACGTATAATGACTATTATATGTCGATAGAATTACTTCGAGACAATATGGGTGAACATGCATTTAATCAATTCATCGAATCAATGCAGTTAGCCAATGTTATATTAGAAAGGGGTAATAAATGAAAATCTTAGTTACAGGCGCTTCCGGGAACGTCGGGAGATATGTTGTTCAGGAATTGATTGAAATGGGGGAAGCGGTTGTTGCTGCAGGAACCAATAAATCCAAGATCCGCAAACTTTTTGGGAACACAAGTGAAGCGGTGGTTCTAGATTTCACAAAGCCGCAAACATTCAAAGATGCGCTACAGAATGTTGACAGGGTATTTCTAATGAGACCACCTCATCTTGGAGATCCGAAAGATTTATATCCATTCATAGATTTTATGAAATCCTCCGATGTTAAATTGGTGTGCTTTCTTTCTTTAATGGGCATCGAAAAAAATCCGATTCCGCCTCATCATAAGATCGAGAAATTTATAGAAAAATCAGGCATTCCTTATTCACATGTAAGACCGGGCTTTTTTATGCAAAATCTGTCTGGTATCCATTCTGAAGAAATAAGAGAAAATAATGAAATATTAATCCCTGCCGGAAAGAGCAAGACGAGTTTCATTGATGCTAAAGATATCGGCTTATCGGTAGCAACTATTTTACATGAAGCTGAGAAATATAAGAATACGACTCATACTATAACCGGACCAGAGTCCCTTGATTACTTTGAAATAGCAGAAATATTGAGTCAAGTGACTGAGAGAAATATCATTTATAAGAATCCGAGTTTTATTAGGTATTGGCTGTATTACGTCAATAAAAGAGGCTTGGATAAGCAGTATGTAAATGTAACGGTAGCCCTTTATTTTATGACAAGGATGGGCACGGCAAAAATGGTGACAAATGAATTTGAACAGTTAACTGGTAGACCGCCACGTACGTTTAAAGGATTTGCAGTGGATAACATCGACTCCTTTGTCGGATAAATTAGGACAAGAATGGTCTAGTGAGTGATCTTGCGCGCAGAATTACAGGGGGAATTCAACTTTCACGGATTAGGTATTAGCGGCAAAAAACATATTAAATTAAGGAGGTATTTACATGAGGGTTTTTATTGCCATAGAGATAGATGAGCAAACGAAGAAAAAGCTGAACAGTATACAAGAGAGTATAAAAAAATATGTAAATAAAGGGAACTTTACTATAAGTGATAATTCCCATGTAACCCTGCGTTTTATAGGAGATGCTGACGAGGAGGAACTAAACGGACTAAAACGGGCCATCGATGAAACAGCTTCAAAAGCGAAACCATTCACATTGTCCCTAGATACTTTAGGTCATTTTCCCAGAAAACAAAAAGAGATCATCTGGGTAGGTATAAAGGGGCAATTAGATTGTCTGAAAGAGCTCAAGCGAGGGTTAGAGGAAGAACTGGCAAAAGCAGGATTCAAAAAAGAAGAGCGTGAATACAATCCACACATCACGATGGTGCGCCAGGCAGTACTAGATAAACCGGTTGAAATGGTCAGAGAAGAAGTGAACATTCCTTATGCAGAAATAAAAGTCAAAAGCATTTCTTTAATGGAAAGTACAAGAATAGACGGTGAACTTGTGTATAGATCTATTTACAAAAAATCAGTATCCAATTTGGAAGAGCAGTAAACATTCAGATTTTCGGTTTCAGTATATAATTTAAAGCACAAAAAAGGCGCTAGATTTCAACTAGCGCCTTTGATATACGTTTACTTACGAAGGTTGCATGACTCCTCCGAAAGCCAACCAAGCTAAGACTGATTTTGCTACAAGGCTTAAAATGATATAACCCTTTTCTCCATACAGGTAATTGTTCCATTTACCTATTTTTTTATATTGTAAGATCATATTGATTGGGAACAGGTTGAAAAAGACAAAATAGCTGCCTGCAAGGGCATAAACAAACCAGGGCACTTCTGCCGGGTTTGAGTTACCGAAGGCGTAAAGCAAGATGACGACCCAAGGAGCCAGACCGGCGACACTGCCGAAAACAAACGGTTTCCAATTCGTTTTTTCCGTATACTGATTTATTTCTTCCATGTCTAACCCGAATAGATTCATGGAAGCATTAGCGGCTACAATTAAAATAAGTGCACCGATATCGTAGACTCCAAATAAGAGTGCAATGAGTACAATCATCAGGGAAGAGCTGATCGCATATTCGTACCAACGGAATTTATTGATCCCCTTTTTTAAATCACGGTTATAAATAGGATTTCCCCATGGACTGATAATTATGAAATGAGCAAGAGCAGAAATAAATAAGAATAAAGAGACTGCTATACCAAATGGAACGTCGAAAAGTTGATTTGTTTCGGTGACGAGTCGCATTTGTGTTTCGTCAAAGGTGAGGAAATTGGACAAGACGGGTATTGTGAAATCCGCTATCCTTTCGATGAAAATGGCAAAACCCAACATTAATAAGCCTTGTACAAGATGTAGAAATCCCATCACTGTATTAAATTTCTTCAGTGACTTAAGGGTTATTTCTTTTGACATAATGAGCACCTTCTTTTTATATGATATGAAACAATGGTACAGATATTTCTTTCGGAGTTGTCCTGCGGCATCCCTCCCCTAACTGAAACTGTCAAAACGAAATCCGAGTGAGTGTTACAAACAGTAGGATGTTTTATTATTAAGTATATTCTATCATAAAAGTATATTAAAGACTGTTTTATGCAACTGAATCTGTATTAAAAGTCATCCATTTATATAATTCGGAATAATCTGTGCTATATTAGTAAAGAGTAGCATCAGTTTAAATGTCTCTCAAATCAATAACATATCATGGAAGAAACACTGAATTTGCAACACCCAATCTGCTTAAGGAGATAAATGAAGATGCTAAACGTATTTGAGGAATTAATACTTCCAAATGAAACACGTATTAAAAATCGATTTTTAAAATCTGCGATGAGTGAGATAATGGCGAATCGTCAAAATCAACCAACTGATTTACATAACAAATTGTATCAAGCCTGGGCCGAAGGTGGTTCAGGTATTGTTGTCACAGGAAACGTCATGGTAGACCGAAACGCTTTAGGCGAACCGGGTAATGTCGTTATTGAAGATGAGCGAGATCTTGACAGGCTGAAGCAATGGGCCGAAGCAGGGAGTAAAAATAATACGCAGTTATGGATGCAAATCAATCATCCTGGTAGACAATCACCTCGGTCTCTTTCAAAAGAACCTGTCGCTCCCAGTGCGATTCCCTTAAGTAATTATTCCAAGCAATTATTTAGTAAGCCAAGAGCGTTAACAACAGAAGAAGTGAAAGAACTGGTAGAGCGATACATTAAAACAGCACAAATTGCAAAAAAAGCGGGGTTTAAAGGTGTTCAGATACATGGTGCCCATGGTTATTTAGTCAGTCAATTTTTATCTTCTCAGGCTAACCAGCGAAATGATGAATACGGCGGATCACTGGAAAATCGAATGAGATTTTTAGTCGAGATATATACTGGAATGAGAAAGATGTTAGGTCCAGATTTTCCTATAAGCATAAAGATGAATGCCACTGATTTCAATCATGGCGGATTTAGTGAAGAAGAATCACTGCAAGTGGCACTTAAATTAGCTGATTTAGGCATCGATTTAATTGAAATTTCTGGTGGAAATTACGAAAATCCTAAGATGTTTAAAGAGACGGAAGAAGGAAAAGAAGAAATATTCTTTATTAATTATGCTGAGAAATTAAAAAACTTAATAGATGTTCCAGTGGTCGTCACGGGCGGGTTCAGGTCATTAAAAAGTATGGAAGAAGCGTTACTGCAGAATAAAACATCCATGATTGGTTTGGCTCGTCCGTTGGCTTTAATTCCGGATCTGCCTGATCAAATGTTTAAAGGAGAACTAACGCGAATGGATACACCACGGTTGACAACGGGGAGTAAATTCTTGGATAAAAAAGTCGGATCGCTCGTAGGCATCAGTTACTATGAACAGCAAATGTTACGTATAGCAAAAGGGAAAGAAGTTAAACAGCATCGTAATGCCTGGTGTCCGCTTCTTTACACTCTTAAATCACATGGGTTGAACGGTCTATTGCCCAGACGCTAAATAACCAAAACAATAATTAATGATCAGACTGAGATTATATTATTCGTTATAGATAATGTGCATTTCTAAAAGTGAGCTTCGATTGACAATCATTCCTGGTGTGATAGACTTATTTTGAACTAAAAACAGCTTTTTATGGAGGAAAATTAATTGGTAACAGCAATATTAACACTTATAGTATTAATTTTAGTGAATGGGTTTTTTGCAGCCTCCGAGTTGGCATTCGTTAACTTGAATGATAATAAAGTGAAACATCTGGCAGATAATGGAGATAAAAAAGCCCAGAAATTATATAAACTTATATCAAGACCTAGTCTGTTTTTAAGTACGATTCAGATAGGCATCACGCTCGCCGGATTTCTATCCAGTGCGTTTGCTGCTGATTTTTTTGCTGATCCGATGGCACAGTCCCTGAATGATTTAGGCGTGCCCCTTTCACTAAACGCTCTAAGCACAATTTCAGTCGTGCTAATCACCGTGATACTGTCTTATTTTACCCTGGTTTTTGGTGAACTGGTACCCAAACAATTGGCCATGCAAAAATCCGAAGCCATCGCTAACATCGCTGTAGGTCCAGTGTCCCTACTGGCAAAAATAAGCGCACCCATTGTCAGATTTTTGACTTTTTCAATAAAACTCATTTTCAAATTAGTCGGTGCCGATCCAAATGCTGAAAATGAAGAGGCAACTGAAGAAGATATAAGGTTGCTGGTTGATTTGGGTCGTGAAAAAGGAACGATTCACCCAGGGGAAAGAGTGATGATTGAGAATATATTCGAATTTAATGATACGACAGCTTCTAATATAATCACGCACCGGACAGATATGGTTGTCTTAGCGGTTGATTCAAGCTTGGATGATATCCTTAAGCTAGTTAATAAATATCAGTACACACGTTTTCCCGTTTATGAAGAACATATTGACAACATTGTTGGAGTATTGCATGTCAAAGATCTATTCCAATATATGAGAAAAGATAACGGTTCGTCATTTATACTCAAAGACGTCATGCGTGCTCCTCATTTTGTGCAGGATTCGCAGACTATTGATAAATTATTTGCAATAATGCGTAAAGAGAATACACACTTGGCCATAGTACTGGATGAGTTTGGTGGTACGCAAGGACTGATTACACTTGAAGATGTCATTGAAGAAATTGTAGGTGAAATAACGAGTGAAAGTATTGAACCAGGAGTTTATGATAATGAAATAAAACAGCTTTCTGATAATCAATATAGGGTAATCGGGACTTACCGTTTGCGTGATTTGGAACATACGCTCAACATGAGTTTTCCGACGGACGAGTTCGATACTGTTAGAGGATTTTTGATCAATGAATTAGGACATGTTCCCATGAAAGAAGATAAAGTTAAAGTTAGGTATCAGCATCTGATATTTGAAGTGGAAGATATCAACGAGAACCGTATTGAATCGGTATTGATCACAGTAGATAAGTCGGGTGAAAAAAATACTGTGAATAAAGCGGAATAGATCAGATTGATAGGTAGCGATTATACACAAAAGAACTGAACTCATTAATGAGTTCAGTTCTTTTGTGTATATGGTTTGCTTTTTTTCTGATTTTTATGTTAATATTTTCACAAAATAAACAACTGTATAATGACTTAACGTCATCGATGAGAAGTTTTCTACTAATGATTGGAGGTATTAAATGAAACGACCTTTTTAACTGAATCATGTCTTAAATATTTTAGCGATGCTTTTAGCAATAGTCGTCATCATACGGCTGGGGGGCTGATTATTATCAATAGGGAATGAAAATTTTTCTTTTTACTATTATATACAGGCAGGAGTATTTTGTTTTTAATACGAAGCGTTATCTGTGTAATTGTTGCGTATAATAGTAATAAAAGGTCTGTCATTTAGTCTACTACCGAATGGAGGTTAACTATCATGTCACTACTAAAACGTGCTTTACTTAGTCTGGTTGTACTGGTGGGAGTTATTGTAGCCAGTTCTATAGTCGCTAATACTCTATTTAAACGAAATGTAAGAGCAGAAGTCGAACAACTCTTTGATAAGGTAGACAATAAAAGTGAAGTTGTATCAGAAGAGGACCTCACCGCTTTACCAGCAAGTGTGCAAAGATGGCTCCAATACAGTGGTATCGTCGGAAGAGAAAAAATAGTATCTGGTCGTTTGAAACAAGAAGCAGAAATGAGGATGGAAGCTGATGGTCAATGGATGACAGTTGAAGCGGAACAATACTTTACTTCTGAAGAACCTGGATTTATTTGGAGTGCCACGATTAATGCGGCACCGTTTGTACACATTGCCGGCAGAGATAAATATCTGAACGGAAAAGGCAGTATGCTGATCAAACCGATGTCGCTGTTCACCATTGCAGATTCAAAAGGCGAAGAAATCGATCAAGGCACGTTACTCAGATATCTTGCAGAAACAGTGTGGTTTCCTTCTGCTGTATTAAACGACTATATCAGGTGGAAAGAAATAGATGAAGATAACGCGAAAGCTACGATGACTTATGGCGGGATATCTACGTCAGGCGTATTCACTTTTAATCAGATGGGGGAAGTTACAAACTTCGAAGCAGAACGTTATGGCGAGTTTGATGGCGAATTCAGTTTAGAAACGTGGTCGATCTCAGTAAGTGACTATAAAACATTTGAAGGGATTAAAGTGCCCACTAAAGGAAAAATCACTTGGAAATTAGATGACGGTGATTTTAACTGGTTTAATTTTGAAGTACGGGAAATCGAGTATAATAATCCTGCAGTATATTAAACTGATATAGGAAATTGAAATGTAGAATGGTGAATATATCTTACGGCACTAAACTCGCTGGGCTTTATTCAAGAAGTATTTCCATCCAATTCGCGTTAATCATATAATCAAACATTGATTAGTGGTAGGATTAATGAGAAACAACAATATATGAAAAGGGTTACCTTGAATATTCATTTAAAAGGTAATGACTCAAAAGGAGAAAATGATGATGGATGGAACAAACCGTGCAGATATCGCACCAGGTAAAAAAGTGAAAGTCGTACAGAAACAGGATCAGCGTTCAGGCAAATTGACTGAAGGCGTCGTCAAAGATATTTTGACCAATTCCAAGTCACATCACCATGGAATAAAAGTAAGACTTGAAAGTGGGATTGTCGGTAGAGTGAAAGAAGTACTCAATTAAATAAAGATACAAAAAGCATCTGTTATTTAGATAACGGGTGCTTTTTTGATGTAGAATAGAGGTATATTATTGATTATAAACATATAAAATGAGGAGAATAAGCATGAGTGATAGATTAAATCAACCTTGGTTGCACCAGTTGAACTATGACCCGATTCCATCCTTGCTAAAGAGTAACAATGAATGCATAAAGCTGAAAACCATCAATACCTTGTTTGAAGAAGAAGCGAGTTTTGAGTCATGTTGGAACTTAAGAGAAGTTTTGAAATTAGTGAAAAAGCAGCAGCCCGAAGGTTATTGGAATCATCCTCAAAATCGAAAGAACACAAAGATGAATAACTTAAATCAATACCAGACCTATCGTGAGTTGGGGAAATTAGTTGAGATGTATAATCTGGATCGGTCTCATTCAGCAATTCAAAGAGCAGCCGAATATTTTTTTTCAGTTCAAACAGTTGATGGAGATTTCCGAGGGATATATGATAAACAATATACACCAAATTATACAGCAGGTATTGCTGAGTTACTTATTAAAGCAGGATACAAAGAAGATTTGAGGGTCATCGCGGCGTTAGAATGGTTACTAAATAACCGGCAAAATGACGGAGGATGGGCACTTCCTTTCAGAACCAAAAATCATAATATCGGTGTCACCTATAACTATCATGAAACGATTGATCCTGATTATAATCGACCTTCGTCCTACATGATCACAGGTGTGGTATTACGTGCATTTGCGGTACATCCTTTATTCAAAGGACGACAGGAAATTAAGGAAGCTGGAGAATTAGTTAGTGATTTTATTTTCAAAAGAGACGTATATCCAGATAGACAAGACAAAAAATATTGGACACGATTTGTCTACCCCTTTTGTTACACGGACCTAATATCTGTACTAGACTCTTTATCACTGTTGGGTTTTTCACCAGTGCAACCTAATATCGAAAAAGGACTGCAATGGTTTATTGACGGACAACTAGAATCCGGTTCATGGGATTTAAAAATAACCGCTGGTCAAGACAAAGAAAGGCTACAGCTTTATTTGGACTTAGCTATTTGCAGGGTTTTCAAACAATTTTCCTTAAATTGATTCACCAAATAAATTAGAGAATGTAGGGATGATAATGACAATCGATTATGAATTATCAGAAGAAGATTTTATTCAATTTAAATTACATCTTATAGAAGAATCTCCCTCTCAGAAAAAAATGTTCTGGGTCTTACGCATCTTGCTGCCGCTTTTGTTTGCAGTGGTCATTTATTCTGTCGGAACAGCTTTATTTAATCAATTGTTTATATATTGGTCTATCATAGCCATAGGGTTTTTTATCGTGTGGGTAATCTACTATCCCACGCAACATAAGAAAATACTTTTGAAACAAACCAGAAAACTTGTATCAGAAAAGGACAATTCTTCTTTATTTGGTAAGAAGACGCTGACGATCAACGATGATGTCATAACTGTGACGGGTGAAAATGAACAAGTGCAAATAAATAGAGAAAATATTAAAACGATAAAGGACTATAAAGAAATGATAGTGCTTTATAATAGCAGTGTCTCAGCTATAATTATTCCAAAGAAAAATTTGACATCGGATGAAATAGAACTATTAATGAATTTGAACTCACACAAGAACTATTAAGTACAAATAGTGATAGTCTTGATCTTTCCGAATTCAAATAACACATTAGTAGGCTGAATCAGCTTAGAAAGGTTTGAAATAAAAATGAAAATTAAAAATATTTCTGGGAAAAAATGGCTTTTAGGTCTGTTTATTGTATTTCTTTTAATTATTATTTCCGGATATGTTTTTTTGAGAATGAACACGTATGAAGCTATGCCAGCAGCGAAAGCTCTGATCGAAGAAGATAATATTACTCAGGATGAGGGGTGGATAACTATTACTCCTGAAGAAATTGAAGGACATATCGTTTTTTATCAAGGAGGGTTAGTGGAGACAGAAGCCTATCTTCCTCTGGCTAACAAATTAAGTAATGAGGGATATCAGGTGTTCCTTCCGCAAATGCCCTTCAATTTAGCCATACTTGATAGTGATGCTATTGACAAAATTAAAGCGGCTTATCCATCGGAAAAAGATTGGTGGCTAGCCGGACATTCGCTAGGTGGAGCGAGTGCCTCTATCTATGCTAAAGAAAATTATGATGAAATCGCAGGTTTGATCTTTCTGGCTGCTTATCCGAGTGATGATAGTGACTTATCAGGGTCATCTTTACCGACTTTATCCATTACAGGCACACGTGACGGTATCTTAAACCAGGAACAATATAAGCAAACAAAAGAGTTACTGCCTGACAACGCTACGTATATAGCCATAGACGGTGGAAATCATTCCAACTTCGGTTATTACGGATTCCAAGCTGGTGATGGAGAGAGCGAACTTTCTCGAGAAGAACAACTTGATAAAGTTGTTGACGAAATCCAGACTTTTATTAATAACAAAACACGTAAGGATTGAAAATGTATGCCCTTCATTAAATGATGCTGGTAAAAAAATTCTCCGGATAGAATGACTTATCCAAAGACAGTGTCAGAGAAGGAGTTTGCCTCATTAAGGAGCTGTCGCACTTTAATGAGTATCGAAAGGTGATTACTTAAAAATTTTGATGTATTGATTAAATCTTTCCGGCATTTTTTTATCATAGCCTGAATACAGGTCATTTAATATATTCGTCAATTTTGTTGACAACAGCTGGGTAACGAATAGAGGTCAGCCGATACTTAACTTGAAACAAGAGATTCCTAATAACATCTATTTTCTGCAGTATTGTGCCTATTGTTACTCGTTTATTTAAATAGATAAGCTCTGTAAGCCAATGGAATAAAGCTATCATTCCGCTTTTCAATCAACAGTAAGAAGGAGTATAATAAACCTATAGATTGTGAACTTAAGTGGTAAGACAGACAGGATTTCTTGAAAAATAGAGTTTTTCAGTGTTTTCAAGAGCTCTCAATGACTTGATTCTTGAAAAAAAAAGAGTATAATTTGTTTGGTTAAAGTAAATAAAGAAGAATTGGAGGGATGAATGTTGGATTCTGTTATCAGTCAGCTAGTCAAAATTGAACAAGCTGCTCAGGATATGCAAAGTACAGTTGATTTGAAAAAAAATACTTTGCGGAAAATCTATGAAGATAAACAAAAAGAGTTTGATGTTCAAATTGATCAGCAAACTCAGCAGCAGCTGGAAAAGATACAACAGGAAATCAATCGGAAAGAAGAAGTGAACAAAAAAGAGCTGAACAAACTCTATGAGGCTGAAATCCTAAGACTTGAGAAAGACTATAGGCAGAAAAAAGAGGATATTGTTCAAGAAATTGTCACGCACATACTGAAAGATTGAGGTGAACTACTTGCTGAATCAATATACAGCCATAACCACCAAAATCCGTGGAATGCATGGAAAGTTGCTGTCAAAGGAAGATTATATTGAGATTTCCCATCTTAACTCGATAGTAGAAGTTGTTTTATATCTGAAAAATAAGCCCGGATACAGTGAAGTTCTGAAAGATGTGGATGAGAGTAAAGTTTACCGTAGTTATCTGGAAGGTCTTTTGAATTCTTCCGTCTATGAGGATTTCAACAAGCTGTATCACTTTGCCAATTTCAAACAGCGTGATTTTTTAAAAATTTACGGCATCACTTATGAAGTAATTGTTCTGAAGAAGTTTTTGCGAAGAGCCTTTGATATCTCTGAAATTTATGAAGAAATCAGTTATGAATATCTCCAGTATCTCAGTCGCCACTCACATTTAGATTTTGAAGCGTTAAAAAAAACAAGTAATTTAGAAGAATTTAAGGAAGCCCTGAGAGGCAGCATGTACTATCAGCCGATAAAACTACTGGAAACTATAGAAAAACCTACTCTATTCGACTATGAAACAGCACTGGATACGTTTGCCTTCACGACTATCTGGCGTGAGAAGAATAAAATATTAAGTAAAGATGAGCAGAAAACATTCGAACAGATTTATGGCACAAAATTTGATCTACTGAATATTATCTTTATCTACAGGTACAAAAAGTACTATGAATTGCCTGCAGAGCAGATTAGTTCCTTGCTTATACCAGTCAACTATCGTTTAAGGGAACAGGAGATTTCAGAACTTCTTTCAGCAGAGAATATCGAAAGCTTTTGGCGCGTGCTGGAAAACACAAAATACGCTAAATATATCAAGGATATAGAAGATGGTGTTCAGCTTGAGAATCTATATGACACACTTTTGGAAGAAATGATCCATAGTAATGCAAAAAAAGATCCTTATTCCATTGCTTCGATATATGCCTATCTACATGACAAGGAAGAAGAAGTGGAACTTTTGACTACCCTCGTGGAAGCTATTCACTATGGCAGAGGCCCCCGTAATATTCAAAAGATCATTGGGATAAAAGAATAATTGAGTCAAATGTTTAATGAAGGAGGATAAGTTTTGATAACCAAAATGAAATTTCTGACGATTTCCGGTCCGAAAGATGACATTGACCATATGGTAGACCGATACCTTTCACATTATGAAATCCATTTGGAAAATGCTTTGACAGAACTTTACGGTGCAAAAACGCTGCGTCCGTATACAAGTTCCAGTCCATTTAACGAATATTTGGAGAGAATCAACAAGTTACTGGACTATCTAGGTGAAAAAGACAGCGAACCTCCAGTGACTAAAGATAAACCTTCAGTGGAAACCATCCGTTATTTAATCGAGCAATTAGAAAAGGATACAGAGCCCTATCATCAAAAAGTGCTGCAATATACAAAACTGAAAGACAAGAAACAAGAATCTTTGGAATTGATTGCTCCTTTTATTAATTTAGATTATCCAATTGAAAAAATTATCCATATGGAGTATATTCGCTTTCGGTTTGGCCGTTTCACTCGTTCTAATTACAGTAAATTCAAGAAATATGTATATGATGTAACACCTTCAATTTTTATCGAAGGTGTACAGGATGAAGATTATACCTATGGGGTTTACTTTACACCACTGAAAAGTTTGGCACGGGTTGATGCCATGTTTTCTTCTATGAACTGGGAACGTATCTTTGTCCCGGATGAATATGAAGGAACACCGAAAGAAATTGTCAGTCAGCTGAAAAATGAATTGAATGTTCTTAATAAACATATTTCGGATAATGAAAACATCATCCGAAAATTGCTATCTCCATATAAAAATACTTTGCTGAAGACAAAACAGCGTCTGGAAAATTTGGCACATAACTTTGATATCCGTAAATATGCGGCTTTGACACATGATGAGTTTGTCCAAAAAGAAACCCGATATTTGCTGAGGGGTTGGATGACCGAAAAAGCTGCCAGACAATTTGAACAGGAAACGAAAGAGGATTCAAATGTAATCGTGATTGTGGAGGATGAAGAGGACACACAGGAAGTAACACCACCAACAAAAATCCATAACATCAGCATTTTCCGACCTTATGAACTATTCGTGAGAATGTATGGTGTACCAAACTATAGGGAGTTTGATCCAACTTCACTTGTCGCACTAACATATTCACTGCTTTTCGGAGCAATGTTCGGCGATGTAGGTCAGGGATTTGTACTAGCTATTGGCGGATTTTTACTATATAAGTTGAAAGGCATTGACTTAGGCGGAATAGTTGCGTTGGCTGGTGTATTCTCCGTTTTGTTCGGGTTCCTATACGGAAGCTTTTTTGGTTTTGAAGAGATTATAGAACCGCTTTGGCTTCATCCCATGACTTCGATGACCGATTTACCATTTATTGGAACCATCAATACCGTCTTTATCGCTGCCGTCGCATTCGGGATGTTTATGATACTGACCACCTTGATCCTTAATGTAGTGATCGAATGGAAAAATCATCAAACCGGTAGGGCGCTATTTGACCGGAATGGTGTTGCAGGATTAGTGTTCTACCTTTCACTGGTCTCGATTGTTCTATTGTTCATGAGCGGAAATCCGATACCTGCGACGCTGATTTTAGTGTTCATGTTCGCATTACCCTTGCTGCTGATTGCTTTCGAGGAGCCTATCCTGAATAGACTGGAACATACGCAGGCAGAATCAGATAGCAGTGTGATGATGTTTATAGTCCAGGCTTTCTTTGAACTGTTTGAAGTGCTGCTGAGCTACTTTTCAAACACCATCTCCTTTGTCCGTGTCGGTGCATTTGCAGTCAGCCATGCAGCTATGATGCAAGTGGTCCTAATGCTTGCCGGCGTTGCAGAAGGGGGCAATATCAACTGGACGGTCATCATACTAGGGAATCTGTTTGTAGCAGGACTGGAAGGTCTTGTAGTCGGCATTCAAGTACTGCGTTTAGAATTTTATGAAATTTTCAGTCACTTTTATAAAGGTGACGGCAAGCCATTTATCAGTATTCTCCGATAGTTTACGCAAGGAAAATCAAGTACCATAATTATTATGAATTGAAAGCGAGGAAATAAAATATGAGCATAATCATTAAACTAACATTAATAGCAACTTTCGTACTAGGATTTATTTTACCTTACTCTTATTATTTCGCCGGAAAAAAATCACGAGGCCGCTTTAAAAAATCACTGACGGTAAATGTACTGTCCGTTTTTAGTGGCATTGTTATTGCCACAATCTTGGCTTACAATCCAGATCTACTAGTATTTGGTTCTGAACTAACGGAAACATCCGCTGCCGCCGCTGTAACGGATTATGGACTGGCAACTGGATTAGGATATATTGCTGCTGCTTTGGTTACAGGTCTGTCCTGTATCGGTGGGGGCGTTGCAGTAGCCAGCGCTGCATCTGCTGCTTTAGGCGCAATCAGTGAGGATAGTTCGATTTTTGGTCGATCTCTCATCTTTGTTGGTTTGGCCGAAGGGATTGCGTTATATGGATTGATTATTTCCTTCATGATTTTGGGACAGTTATAAGATGAAGATGTTTTTAATCAGTGAGAACATCAATACCTTTACAGGAATGAGACTGGCTGGCGTAGAAGGTGTTGTTGTACATGAAAAAGATGAAGTTCGAGAAGCATTACAAAGAGCGGTACAGGATAAAGACAATGCCATCATTTTACTGACAGAAAAACTGGGGAAGGATTTTCCGGAAATCATTGCTGATATCCGACTGAATAATCAGCAGCCCCTCCTTGTGGAAATTCCTGACCGTTACGGTACGGGACGTCGACCAGATTTTATTACAGCTTATATAAATGAAGCAATCGGCGTAAAACTATAGTTAGTGAGGTGAAAAGATGAATACAGAGGAAAAAATTGACTTTTTCCGTGAAATGACTCTCAAATATGCTGATGAAAAGGTTACGGAACAAGTGGAGTCCTTTGAACAATCTTTAAAGGAAATCCTTGAAGACCATAAAGCCGAAAAAAGAAGCAAGGCCGAGATCGAGTTGAATGCGGAAAAAGATAACTTAAGAAAAGAGAGCAACAAGCATCTTGCCCAGCTGCAGCTGCAGCAGCAAAGAGATGTGCATAAAAAACAGCAGCAGTTAAAAGAAGAGATTTTTGCACTGGCAAGAGAACGCGTCAACGAATACATGCTAACGGATGATTATATTGAGCTTTTAATACATCAGATGCAGAAGGCTCTGGCTCTTGCCAAAGGAGAGGAAATCACCCTGTATATCGATCCGGTTGATGCAGAAAAACAAAGTTTACTGGAAAAACATCTGAAACATGACGTTACCATCTCAAAACGTCCGTTTATCGGCGGCAGCAGAGGGGTTATACAGTCACGAAAATTATTGATTGACAATTCTTTCCTGAAGAGATTCGATGTAGAAAAAGCGAACTTCTCTTTTGATAAAGCAGAGGAGGAGAATGATCAGTGAAACAGTTAGGAACGATATACGGAATCAATGGACCCATTGTGTACATCAAAGGTAGAACTCTTTTTCAGATGTCTGAAAAAGTTTTTGTGGGGAAAGAAAAACTGATTGGAGAAATCATTTCCTTGACCAGTGAACGCACCACTATCCAGGTTTACGAGGAAACTTCCGGAATGAAACCGGGTGAACCAGTCTATTCAACGGGTAATCCGATCAGTGTGACACTAGGCCCCGGGATTTTGAATAATATTTTTGACGGTATTGAAAGACCTTTAAAAAAAATTGCAGAGCTGTCCGGTGAATATATTAAAAGAGGTGCTGATGTGCAACCTCTTGATACAGAAAGGAAATGGCCGGTACACATTACTGTTGAAGTCGGACAGGAAGTGACCGGTGGCACGATCATTGCTGAAGTGCCGGAAACTAAAACGATACTGCACAAATCCATGATTCCTCCGAATATAGAAGGCAGGGTTGTGGAAGTTGTTGCAGATGGAGACTATAACATAACGGAGACTATTGTGAAAATCCAACAGCTGGATGACTCAGTTGCTGAAGTGAAACTGGCTCAGGAATGGCCAATCCGGAATCCAAGACCAACAAGCAATCGGTATGAAAGCTCCATCCCTCTTGTCACAGGACAAAGAGTCGTGGATTCTCTCTTTCCGATCGCTAAAGGTGGTACAGCGGCTATTCCCGGAGGATTTGGTACCGGAAAAACAATGATGCAGCACCAGATTGCTAAATATTCGGATGCAGATATCATTATTTATATTGGCTGTGGCGAACGAGGAAATGAAATGACTGAAGTATTGGAAGATTTTTCGAAATTGATTGACCCGAAATCAGGGAATTCACTAATGGAACGGACATCTCTGATAGCAAATACTTCAAATATGCCCGTTGCCGCACGTGAGGCATCGATCTATACAGGAACAACATTGGCAGAGTACTACAGAGATATGGGATATGATGTCGCAATCATGGCTGATTCCACTTCCCGTTGGGCAGAAGCATTGCGTGAATTGTCCGGTCGTCTTGAAGAAATGCCGGCTGAAGAAGGTTTTCCAGCTTATCTGGCAAGCCGGATTGCCACGTTTTATGAGCGAGCAGGTTTAATGCAGAACTTGAATGGAACAGAAGGTTCTGTATCGATTATCGGAGCTGTTTCCCCTCAAGGTGGGGACTTCTCGGAACCAGTAACACAAAATACCAAGCGTTTCATCCGTTGTTTCTGGGGATTGGATAAAGCATTGGCAAACGAGCGTCACTATCCGGCCGTCAACTGGCTGAATAGTTACAGTGAATATGTGGGGGACTTATCTGCATGGTACCGTGACAATGTTTCACCGGACTTTGTGGATAATAGGCGCCAAATAATGGAGATTCTTTATCAGGAAAGTTCTCTGATGGATGTCGTTAAATTAATTGGGAGCGATGTGCTGCCCGATGATCAAAAGTTAACGATTGAAATTGGGCGGATCATCCGTCTTGGTTTCTTGCAGCAAAATGCGTTTCATGCGGAAGACACCTCAGTACCCTTGCTGAAACAGGAAAAAATGATGGGAATCATTCTTTATCTGCGTAAACGTTGTAAAGCGCTAGTTTCGCTTGGAATGCCGATGTCCTTACTACTGCGGGAAAATATTTTTTCTAGAGTTATCTCCATCAAGTATGATGTACCCAATGATGAACTAGAGTTACTTGACGAATACAAGAAAGATATTGATGAATTTTATACTAAAATAATGGCAATAAATGCATAAGGAGGGATTTAATGTCAATTGAATATTTAGGACTCGACTCAATTAACGGCCCTCTTGTTGTACTGGAAGGCGTACAGGATGCTGCATATGATGAAATTGTGGAGTTTACGGTCCAAAGAACAGAACACAAACTGGGACGGATTATAGAAATATATGAAGATAAAGCCATTATTCAAGTATTTGAGAATACGACAAATATGTCACTTGAAAATACCCATACGAAGCTTACTGGAAGTGCAATGGAACTGGCGTTAGCTCCAGAGATGCTGGGACGGACTTTTGATGGAATCGGACGTCCAATAGACGGCTTAGGTGAGTTGAATTACGTCAGCAAGAGAGATGTGAATGGCAATCCTTTAAACCCTGTCATGCGGGAATACCCGCGAAACTTTATTCAAACCGGTCTTTCCGCTATCGATGCACTGACAACACTGATACGAGGGCAGAAATTACCTATTTTTTCTGGTGATGGACTACCTCATGATAAACTGGCTGCTCAAATTGTGCGCCAGGCCAACATAGGAAAAGAGAACGATGAAGAGTTTGGAATTGTCTTTGCAGCAATGGGCGTCAAACATGATGTGGCCGACTTTTTCCGCCGCACATTTGAGGAAAGCGGCGTTATCGACCATGTGACCATGTTTTTGAACTTGGCTGATGATCCTGTGGTAGAGCGTTTGATTACTCCCAAAGTGGCTCTGACAGCTGCAGAATTTCTAGCATATGATTTGGGAATGCATATTCTGGTTATTTTAACGGATATGACTTCTTACTGTGAAGCATTGCGCGAAGTCTCTTCTTCCAAACAGGAGATTCCGTCAAGAAAAGGTTATCCTGGATATTTATATAGTGACCTGGCCTCGTTGTACGAACGTGCCGGAATTGTTGCTGGCAAACCAGGATCGGTTACCCAGATTCCGATTCTAAGTATGCCCAACGATGATATCACCCATCCGATTCCCGATCTTACTGGGTACATCACGGAAGGTCAGATTGTATTGGATAGGGCACTGGTTGGGAAATCAATTTATCCGCCAATCAATATTCTTCCATCTTTATCCCGATTAATGAAAGGCGGTATCGGAGAAGGTTATACGCGTGAAGATCATCAATCGGTAGCTGACCAGTTATTCGCTTCTTATTCAAAAGTAAACGATGCCCGGGCTCTGGCCTCAGTTATCGGTGAGGATGAACTGTCAGGTACGGATAAAAAGTATCTGAAATTTGGTAAGAGATTTGAAAATGACTTTATTGGACAAGAGAACGACGAGAATCGGACAATAATTGAAACCTTGGATCTTGCCTGGGAACTGCTGCATATATTACCACGTGAAGAATTGAATCGTATTGATACTAAAATGCTAGATAAGTATTTTAATGAGGATAGGTGATTTAATTGACTAGTGATGCAACACCAACAAAAGGTAACCTGATGCAGATATCGAAAACCCTTGCGTTATCCAATCAAGGGTATAATCTAATGGACCGTAAAAGAGTAATCTTGATAAATGAAATCATGTCTCTTGTTGATGAAGCAAATGAAATACAGGAAAAAATAGATCAGACTTTCCGCGATGCATATGCCGCTTTGGAACGAGCAAATATTGAATCTGGTATCCATTATGTTCAGGAAATTGCAGCTACTGTACCGGTGGAGAATTCGATCCGGATGAAAGTACGCAGTATTATGGGAACAGAAATTCCACTTGTCGAGTTTGACAGACAGAAGACAAAACCCGCTTATGCTTTTTACAGTACAAGTTCTTCATTGGATGAGGCACGGATCGCGTTTGAAAAGGTGAAAGAACTGACCATTCAATTGTCTGCAATTGAAAACTCAGCTTACAGGCTGGCGACTAATATCAAAAAAACCCAGAAGCGCGCAAATGCATTGGAGAATATTTCGATACCACGGCTTCAATCGGTAAAAAAAGAAATTGAAAATGCCTTGGAAGAGAAAGAACGAGAAGAATTCACCAGACTGAAAGTGGTGAAAGAGAACATTAAAAAGTGAGTTTTTAAAAGTATCGTCAAGGACAAACTGTCTCATGGCGATGCTTTTTCTGATTAGAAGAAGATCCTTTGGATGAAATCGCTCATTATATCAGTGACTTTTTAACAAACGAGAGGTGAATAGAATGAATAAAGAGTTTGAAATGAAAAAGAAGCTATCTTCAGATGAAAAATCAAAACTGTTAACTGTTTTGAAAACGCGTTTTGATAAAAATATGAAGAGACATGAAAACATGAAGTGGCAGGACGTCTCACATAAATTAGAATCAAACGAATCGGCTTTAATTTCCCTTCAAGCTATGGAACAGACCAAGGGAGAACCCGATGTTATTGAAAGTGAATATGATGCGGGGGAACTGCTGTTTATTGATTGTTCTGAACAATCACCTTCGGGCCGAAGAAAAGTGTGTTATGATGATTTAGCTTTAGAATCCAGAAAAAAGTATCCACCCGAAGCGAGCGCGGTTACATTGGCTAAAGAAATAGGGATTGAACTGCTTGATGAAATGCAATATAGAAGACTTCAAAAGTTGGGTGAATTTGATACCAAAACATCGAGTTGGATTAAAACGCCAGAAAAAATCAGACAGTTAGGTGGCGCGTTGTTTTGTGATAGGCGTTATGATACTGTGTTTGTTTATCATAATGGTGCAGAATCGTATTATGCCTCAAGAGGATTCAGAGGAAGTTTGAAGGTCTGAAACATTTAAAATAATGGTACAAATTTGTTCGTTATTATACAAAAGCAATTGAAACATGTTAAAATATATGAGAGATTAACCTTAAGAAAGATTAGCGAAGGGGATTTATGAATGACTTTTAAAAAACGGATGATGATGACCACTCTTGCATCAAGTATTTTATTGTTGAATGCCTGCGGACAGACCTCTGAAGAAGAACCATCACCTGATGAAACAGCTCAAGAAGAAGTAAATCAAAACGAAGAATCACAAACGACTGAAGAACCTGATGACGATGATCGGACTGAAGTCGATGAAGATTTAAATGGTTCGAGTACTTCAGGTAACGAAGATGACGAACAATCTGATTCAGTAGATAAAGAGATGCCACAACTTGACCTCGAAGGTGATATCTTGGAACCCGCCAGTTTTTCAGTTCTAGTAAATAAACAGTACAGTCTGCCTGAAGATTATGTGCCGGAAAACTTAGTAACAGTGGAAGTACCCACCGTACTTCCAAATCCTGAAATAAAACAGATGAGACAGGTTGCTGCGGATGCTCTAAAAGAAATGTTTGATGCAGCAGAGACTTCTGGAATTATTCTTCATGCGCGGTCAGGATACCGCTCATATCAGACACAAGTTCAATTGTTTAATAATTATGTTAATAGTCACGGTGAAGAAGCAGCGAACAAATACAGTGCCCGACCGGGTGAGAGTGAACACCAAACGGGACTGGTCATGGACGTTACCAGTGAAAGTGTAGGTCTTCAGTTAACGGAAGAATTTGGTAACACTGAAGAAGGCACTTGGGTCAGTAATAACGCGCATGAGTTCGGCTTCATTATCCGTTATTTGGAAGGTAAAGAAGACATAACGGGATATGTTTATGAACCATGGCATATTCGTTATTTGGGTCCGGAATTAGCAACAGATGTTTTCGAGAGTGGACTTTCTTATGAAGAATATTTAATCGATAGGGGGATAAACATTGAGATCCAATAATAGAAGAAACAATAAAAATACTAGAATGATTCTTGCAATTATTGCCTTAGTTGTTGTTTTAATGGGAGCTGGTATCTTGGCTTGGGCTGATCCGTTCCAAAATGATCAAGAAACAGTGGAAACAAACGAGGAAGTGGAAGAAGAGTCAGGGAATTCTAATGAAGAAGAACCAAACAATGATGGAGATACTTCTGACGCAGATTTAGATGAACAAGAACCGGAAGAGACATTTATCGATATCCGTATATCCGCAGTGGGGGACGTGATGGGTCACCTGAGCCAACTTATCGCTGCTCATGATGCTCAAACGGATACCTATGATTTTAATTCGGTTTTTGAAGATGTGAAACCTTTTATTGAAGAAGCGGATTTGGCACTTGCTAACTTGGAGACCACATTGGCTGGACCGTCGGTACCATACAATGGGTATCCGATGTTTAACGCGCCTGATGAATTAGCAGATGCGCTCAAATACGCTGGGTTTGATACCATAGTTACATCTAACAATCATAGCTTGGATACAAGAGACGAAGGTCTGAGACGAACGGCTGAAGTAATTAAAGGTAAAGACATGGACGTAGTTGGAACGTATGAATCAGCTCCGGATCCAGACGAACGATTTCTAATTAAAGACGTAAAAGGAATAAAGGTTGCCATACTTGCGTACACTGAACATACAAATGGACTGGATGCACAATATTCTGCTGAAGAAGTTCATTCGATGATAAATATTATTGATGAAGCTCAAATGGTAAAAGATATCGAAAATGCTAAAGCACATGATCCAGATATAATCGTTGCCTATACGCATTGGGGAAATGAATACACGAGAGATCCTAATGAGTTTCAAACAACAAATGCAGAAATTCTTGCCCGTGAAGGTGTAGATGTCATCTTTGGTGGTCACCCGCATGTGGTTCATGAAGCTGACTTTATTGAAGTGGATGACAACGAAGCCTTTGTGGTTTATTCCCTAGGTAACATTTACTCGAATCAGCGTAGAGAAACGTTGGGTGAAGGATTTGAACCCACGGAAGATGGCGTTATCGCTAGTGTGGATATCCAAAAAAATGAACAGACCGGAGAAACAACCATACAAGGTGTAGATTTTGTTCCAACTTGGATGTATCGCCATAGCGACACAGGGGGAGCTCCTTATACTTACCGTATATTGCCTATCGAAGCACACCTGGAAGATAGCACCATCCAAGAATCGTATAAAGAGCGTATGAGAAAGTCGTACGAAGAAACAATGGAAAGAATAAACATGCCGAATTCAGAAAATGAGTAAAGTGTTATGGAATATTTAATTTAATATTTAAAAAAGGTGGAAGCAGGAAAGTATCTGCTTCCACCTTTTTTATTATGAAGGTTACAAAGAAAGTATTTGGTGTAAAATAAACAAGTGATTATTTAATGCAAAATATATTAATTTTTGTTTAAGTCTAATGTATATTTATTGATAAACGATAAATAAAGGTCTAGAATTAGTGGAAACAATATAACAGGAGTGGATTGATTTGAAGAAAGAAACCTTGATACTGAAAATTGCAGTTATTTTCATTGCGTTACCTGTTTTAGCCATTACACTATTTGGTTTTCCTTTAATTATTCAAGATGCAGCAGATAGTAGTATGAAAATGGCTAGTGTGTTGTATGGGCTTTTAACTGTTTTTTCTCTGACACTTTTCCCTTTTTTGGCAGCACTATATCAAGCTTTCAAATTACTCAAGTTTATTGACTGTAATGATGCCTTCTCAGCGAAATCGGTAGAAGCCTTAAAAAAAATAAAACTCTTCGCCTTTTCTATTGCCGCTTTACATTTAACAAGTTTTCCTCTGTACTTTATTGTGGGAGAAGTGGATGATGCGCCGGGCGTTATTTTAGTAGGTATGATGTTTATTTCTGCACCAACAGTCGTTGCAGTATTTGCGGCAGTCCTTCAGAAATTGATGGGAAATGCGCTTGAAATTAAACAGGATAATGACTTAACGATATAAGGAGGTCGCTATGGCCATAGAAGTGAATTTGGATGTCATGCTGGCTAAAAGAAAGATGAGTGTGACAGAACTATCTGAACAGGTGGGGATCACAATGGCAAATATCTCCATCTTGAAAACAGGAAAAGCAAAGGCTATAAGATTCTCAACTTTAAATAAGATTTGTCGAGTTCTCGACTGCCAGCCTGGTGATATTCTTGCGTATAATGGTGAAGGGGAGAACCAAGAATAAAGGAGGGTCTATGATTGCGCACAATTATTATAAAAGAAGGTCAAACAATTCAGTCCAAGCGCATTCACTTTAGATAGCATGAATCATAGAACTGTAACTAAAATATAAAGGAGAAATGATCATGTCAAAAAACAAGAAAAACCTGACAATCATTCAAATGAATGATTCGCATGCCTACTTCAACTTACATCCCGAATGGTTTTTTGAAGAAGGTCAATTTGTATATCGAAACGCTGGAGGGTATGCTCGCATCGCGACACTCTTGAAAGATATACGCAATGAAACCCCCAATGACGTCTTGTTCTGTGATAACGGGGACACCTTAAACGGGACGATACCAGCGGTTAGGACAGAGGGATCCGCAGTCATTCCCATCATTAATGAACTGGGAATCGATGCTATGGCATTACACTGGGAGTTCGGATACGGACCTGAAACATTAGTTGAGAAATCAAAGGAATTGAATTTTCCACTATTAGCGAATAACGTTTATAAAAAAGAAAATGGAGAGCGCTTGTTTCCACCTTATAAAGTGAAGGAATATGCAAATTCAAAAATAGGTATCATAGGGATAGCCTCTAATATCGTTGATAAAACCATGCCGGCATCCTTTAGTGAAGGGGTTGAATTCACATTGGGCAAAGATGAATTGGCGGGAATGATTAAGACTCTTAGAGAACAGGAGCAGGTTGATCTCGTGGTCCTCGTCTCACATTTAGGTTTTCCACAAGATATGAAATTAGTATCAGAAGTAGCGGGCATAGATGTTTGTTTAAGTGGACACACGCACAATCGTTTAACTGAACCTGTTGTCCAGGGAGAAACAATAGTGATACAATCGGGTTGTCATGGTTCGTTTCTGGGTCGTCTCGATTTAGAGATAACTGATGGTAAAATAACGCATGTTGAACATGAATTGATCGAAGTCTCTGAGGATATTAAACCGGATGCTCGAATATCTGAAATCATTGAACACGAACTCTTACCTTTTAAAGAAGAAATGGAGACCGTTGTAGGTGAAACGAATACTGCCTTGAACCGTGCAACAATGCTTGAGTCGACCATGGACAATTTCCTTTTATCTGCCGTTCTTGAAAGTACAGGAGCAGAAATGGCATTTTCAAACGGCTGGCGATATGGTGCACCGATTGTTCCAGGACAAGTGACGGTCAACGATTTGTATAATATTGTACCGATGAACCCGCCTATTATGACTGCAGAAATAACTGGTCAGGAACTCTTGGCTATGATAGAAGAAAATTTGGAGCGTTCTGTTTCTTCTGATGCCTATCAGCAAATGGGCGGATTCATTAAACGTGCGTTAGGCTTGAAAGTATTTCTGAAAATAGAAAATCCTAAAGGTCAACGCATTCAATCTTTATTTGTCAAAGATGAACCGGTCAACGAAACAAAAAGCTATCAGGTGGCCTACGTTACGTCCCAAGGAGTGGGGCCTGAATACGGTCATAACAAGAAGGAGTCATCTATTCATGCTGTGCAGAGTATGACAGATTATTTAAAAAAATACAGTCCAATTTCAATAGATTACTATAAAACGTATGAAATTGTATAGGAATGAACGGAGAAGAAAATGTTTGATGAAGTAAATGGAATAAATAGTGTACTCTTAATAATCATTGGATTCATGAATGTCTTTACGTTCAGTATTTATTATTTGGATAAACGTCGTGCAGTAAAACGGAAATACCGGATCTCAGAAAGAACACTGTTGTTGTCTTCTTTTTTATTTGGAGGAATCGGCGGATGGTCAGGCATGTATCTATTTAGACATAAAACACAACATGCTTTATTTAAATATAGTTTACCTTTAGCTGCAATATTAACACTCGGTGTGATTTACTTGCTTGTAACACAAGATATCTCCTCACTTTTTTAGAAATAATAACGATCAAGTCTCTAATCTTTCAGGGATAATGAAGTGAGAGAGGTGTTTGCGCACTACAATTAATATAGTAACCTACAGATGACAAATTGATTCAGTGATAGAAGTATATCGGTGTGCTAAAAAATATCTGATATGTCCAAATTATTATCAGTATGTAGGGATAGCTCATTCACCATTGACTACTTAAGCACCGATTACGTTTGAGAAACATCTCTAAGAGTATAGGGAAATTTTGAAATAAGTGATAAGCAATATATGGGAATATGCTTTAAAGAACTTAGCCTCTTTCGACTTTCGAAAGAAGCTAAGTTCTTTAATTTTCGGTGAAGTTATGGTTTATTCGAATACAAACCATAGGAAATCAAATATAATCAAATTTCCCGGGAAGTAAAAAAATTCAGCAGATTAAAATTGATTCATGTCGATTCCTTTATTTATCAAAGGATCTGGAAGGGGTCTGCCAAACAGATAGCCTTGAAATAATTCATAACCTTGATTCTTTAACCAGTGAAAATCGGCAATGTCTTCAATACCTTCTGCCAGACACATTCCTCCATAACTGTGTGCCTTATCAAAAAAGGCTTTTGCTATGATCTGTTTTTCCTTGCACTGACTGACTCCTTGAGCGATGGCCATGTCTAACTTAACATAGGGGGGCTGTAATTCCCCTAACAAATCAAGCGTATTGTAACCCGAACCCACGTCATCCAGGGCATAGCTAAATCCATTTTTTTCTCAGGAAATCTACCAAATCATTACTAGCAGCTTCTGATGTATGTAAGATGTTTTCCTTCCAAGTATATGGATACGCGTGTTGAAAAAACTCTTTAGTGATCAAACCTTTTAGCTGTTTTGGAATCTTGAACGTTAACTCACTTTTATGTATAGTACAATTTGAACAGTGTATAATTATCCTCCGTTGTTATATTTTAACATCAAATAGAAATAAGTTGTAAATTATTCGGAAGCGCGAAAGAGGCTGGGACAAAAGTCCCAGCCTCATAAAAGCAATTATGAGATAGCTTTTTACGGTTTTTTTCTTCCTGTAACCATATTCCAGATGAAAACAATAAGTGCAATGACGAGAAGAACATGGATAATTGCACCACCGATTTCAAAAATAAATCCTAAAAACCAGAAAAGAATTAATAATCCAATCAGTGTCCATAACATAACTTAACCTCCTTAAACTTTTGCTAATCTGATTATAGCAAATGTATCTCGAATCGCTTCATGATATGCATTGAATAATAAGTGCCAATTATTCGTTTGAACAGCATTAGAATGGTAAACTTAGTGTATAATTATTTTGAAAAGGAGCAAATCATGAATATAGGTTATGCATGCATAACAAAAGGTGTAGCCAATGCTAATTACAAAACATGCCGCAAGATAAATGCAACTGAAGATCACTTGAAACTGCTGATTGAACATAATCTAAATGTGTTAGAGAAAATGATTGAATACAATCATCAAGTAGGTATTAAACTATTTCGGATAAGTTCAGATATCATTCCGTTCGGATCGGATTTTGTTGTGAATGATTTAGATTGGCCAAACTTATTTGCCCCCTTATTTAAGCGAATTGGTGAAAAAATCAAGCGATATGATATAAGGGTGTCGATGCATCCAGGTCAGTATACGGTACTTAATTCACCAATAATAGGAGTGGTGGAGCGAGCAATCGATGATTTAAATTACCATAAGCTATTCTTAGATTCATTAGGAGTTGGTTCAGAAAGTAAGATCATCGTGCACGTCGGGGGTGTATATAATGATAAAGAAGCTGCCATAGATAGATTTACCCAGGTGTATGACCAACTTGACCGAAAAATTAAAGACCGGCTCATTATTGAGAATGATGATCGGTCTTATACCATCAATGATGTACTGGATATCAGCGAAAGAACAGGCGCACCTGTCGTATATGATAACCTGCATAATGCATTAAATAATGATGGTGAAACGTATCCTGATTCTTACTGGATAAATTTAGCGAAAAAAACGTGGAGAAAGGAAGACGGACGTCCCAAAGTGCATTATGCACAGCAACAACTCATTGGGAGGGAAGGATCTCATTCACAATTTATCGGAATCGATGAATTTATGACTTTCTATCGTGATGTAGCGCCGTGTGATGTTGATATCATGCTGGAAGTTAAAGATAAAAATTTATCAGCAGTAAAGTGTCTTTTAGCGACAACAACTGATCCAAAGATAAGCGACTTGGAAAAAGAATGGGCAAGGTACAAGTATACTGTACTAGAAAGGTCACCAGTGATTTATGAAAGGATAAGAAGCCTGCTAAAAGATAAGTCATCATACCCTGTTATTCCGTTTTATCGGTTAATTGAAGCAGCTCTTACTCTAGATATCAATATGAGTACTGCGATAAACAGCTTGGAACATGTTTGGGGATATGTCAATCAAGAAGTCACAGACAAAGAAAAAGAAAAGTACCAAGAGTATAAATCTAATCTGATAGAAGGCTTAAATCACTTAGAAAGAGTTAAACGCTTTTTATATAAGTTGGCATTAAAGTATGAAGTAGACTATCTAATAAACTCTTTATATTTTGAACTATAGACTTTTGAGGAGGTTATCATGATGAGAAGTAAAAAGCAATTGGGTATTATTTATAGCATGTGGTTCATTCTAATGTTGGTCGTCAATTATATCACTGCAACAGATGTGGGGATGGTTGCTGATCAGGATCCTGCAATAATCCAAACCGCTAGATACGTCTTTTCAATCTGGGTCGTTATTTACCTGCTATTATTTATCTGGATCGCACGCTTGATTTTTTCTAAGCATAATCAAAATCGCGTCTACGACAGTGTGCAGTATTGGCCCATCGCTAATTTTATTTTAAATGGATTATGGATCATCGCTTTCACAGAGGGTTGGTACTTAGCCTCAATCATTATTATAGTCGCTTTGCTCATCACGCTGCTTATTATTTATAAAAACATTTCCGGTATTTCTTCTCACTGGTTTAATCGGTTACCATTCTCCATTTATTTCGGCGGGGTGACCGTGGTTGCATTAGTTAATATTATGACTTGGATAAGAGAGATGGGAATTGAGGAAGTATTAGGATTTGACGAATATCAATTGACGTTAGCTTTATTGATTTTTGGTACAGTGATTGCAGTATTTGTTTCACTGATCAATCGAGACTGGCTATACCCGCTGGTCTTTGCCTGGGCCTACACTGGTATTATTATAGAGACTGATTATCAGTTCTTTTGGCTCACGGTCGTATGCGGATCAAGTATTTTTTTCCATCTTTTGGCATCTGTTTATACAGGGGGCAAACGAATTAGACAGTGAAATGAGTAGTATGAAATCTTCAGTTATAGGTTAGAACAGTATGATGGAAACTGTGTCTATAAGTGAAGATTTTTTTAACTTGCTTGTTTTTTACTTAAGAAATATTGGATAAATGGTATAATGATCCAATAATCGTTTGGAAGGATGAAAAGTGTGGAGATTAGTTTGAAAAAATTACCCGGAATTGGATTGTCAGGAATCATTGCTTTGATTGCACTATACATAGAAACGATATTGCCAGGTCATTACATTGGAGCGACTGTCATTGCCATGTTTTTAGGTATCTTTGTTCGTACAGTCTATTATAATGAAAGAGTATTACAAGAAGGCGTGCAGTATACTTCAAAGAAAATATTGAAAGGGGCGATTATATTACTAGGTGCTTCTCTCAATTTTTCTATTATATTAGAAGTTGGAAGTCAGACTCTTTTGGTGTTGTTATTTACTTTATTTACCGCTTTTGGCGGTGGATATCTTTTAGGAAAATTACTTAAAATCAACTGGAAGCTGAGTAATATGATTGCAGCGGGAACAGCCATTTGTGGAGGATCGGCGATTGCTGCAATGGCCCCAGTAATTGAAGCAGAAGATGCAGACGTGTCTTATGCTATCTCGGCTACTTTTTTGTTCGATATGTTGATGATCATCTTGTATCCGATACTCGGTCGATTATTGTTACTTAGCGACACTTTTTTCGGTTATTGGGCCGGAACATCCATCAACGACACTTCGAGCGTGGTCGCTGCCAGCTTCGCTTTTTCTGATGTGGCCGGTGAAGTAGCGACGATGGTAAAGCTGACACGTACGTTGGCCATTATCCCAACCGTTTTAATCTTTTCAACTATATATTACAAAAACAAACGCAAACAACCTGATCTTAGAAAGGCTAAGGTCTCTCTTTCGGGTTTAGTTCCCTGGTTTATATTGGTTTTCGTATTGATGGCTTTACTTAATTCAATAGGAATCATAAGTCCGGGTGTAGCCGGAGTAATGAAAACAGTCAGTCGTTTTCTGATGGTTGTTTCTTTAGCTGCAATTGGTCTGAAAACGAATTTGGCAGTTTTTGTTAAAACCGGTTGGAAACCTTTTATACATGGTTTCATATTATCCTCGTTAGTCGTCATCGTCTCTTATGTAGTTGTTCTGTTTATCATTGGGTAACCTATTCGTTTGAGGAGGGAACATAAATGGGGAAAGTAGTTAAAATTATTGGTGTTTTTTTAGTCGGTGTCTTTATGCTTTGGTTTTTACTCTTTTTATTCCCTTTATCTTCAAAAAATAACCATGCCTTTTTCGAAGATAAAGAAGGCCCCTTAGTGATTGCTCATCGAGGAGGAAAAGCCCTTGCTCCTGAAAATACGTTGGCAGCCTTTAGAAATGCAGCGGATCTAGGTGTAGATGTTCTGGAGTATGATGTACATATCACTATCGACGGGCATCTGGTAGTGATTCATGATGACACCGTAGATCGTACGACCAACGGTAAAGGAAGAGTCAATGAAATGACTCTTCTAGAAATAAAAGCTCTAGATGCAGGGTACCAGTTTAAAGATGCTAAAGGTAATTTCACCTTTCGAAACTCGGGCATAAAAATACCAACAGTAGAAGAAGTCTTTTCAGAGTTTAATAATAAAAAACATTTGATAGAAATTAAGGATACCAACGATCCAGTTATGTATGGCGCTTTAATTGATGAAATGTGGAAGCAAATTCAAAACTACGCTATGAAAGATAAGGTTTTGATTACCAGTTTTAATCATGACATAAACTTGCGATTCCAGGATGTTTCTAATGGGGAAGTAGCCATTGGCGCAGGTGCAGAAGAGACAAGACAATTTGTTACGATGCACAAGGCATTTCTTAATGCGCTTTATAGACCCAAAGCAGAAGCCTTTCAGCTGCCAATTGAACAAGAAGGTTTTAATTTAGCTGATTGGAAATTGATCCGTGGGGCAAATAAACGTGGTATGCACGTCTATTATTGGACGATAAATGAAGAAGAAATAATGAAAAAACTTATTGATCTTGGCGCTGATGGAATCGTGACAGATAACCCTCGGTTGCTGATGGATGTATTATCAAATAAGCGAGATTAAATAAGCATTTGAAATCCACTTACAGAAAGGGAGATTTGATGGAGTTTACATTATTTGAGACAAGTGACGTGCATGGGTATCTTTACCCGACAGATTATCAGTCACGCGAACATAAGATGGAACACGGCTTATTTAAAATTGCTTCTCTATTAAAAAAAGAGCGACAAGCGTTAAAAGGACCAAGTCTTACTATTGAAAACGGCGATATTATTCAAGGATCACCATTTACTCATTACTTAGTTAAACATAAAAATTCCGCTAAATATTTGATGGATGCTGTCAATCAACTGAATTTTGATATTGGCATAATCGGAAATCATGAATTTAACTATGGGCTAGATTATCTTGATTCTGCAGTTGAAACGGCAAAGTATCCTTTCTTATGTGCCAATATAGTGAAAAGTGATGGAAGTTTAGCCTTTGGCCAGGCATATAAGATTTTTGAAAAAGAAGGAATTAAAATTGCTGTATTAGGTTTGACCACTCAATATATACCTAATTGGGAACATCCTGAAAATTATGAGGGATTGAGCTTTTTATCAGCTGTTGATACTGCTAAAAAATATGTACCTACGTTAAGAGAAAATGCTGATATTGTTGTCGTTAGTTATCATGGCGGGTTTGAGAAAGACCTTAAAACAGGTGAGGAAACAGAAGCGCAGACAGGAGAGAATGAGGGCTACAAGATATTGAATGAGGTTACAGGCATCGATGTCTTACTGGCCGGTCATCAGCATCGCTTGATAGCTGAAGTCGTTGGGAAAACTGCCGTCCTAATGCCAGGAAGCAAAGGGGAGTATTTAGGTAAAGTTGTTATAGAACTTGAGAAAAATAACGACACTGTCATGATCAAAGAAATGAAACCTGAACTGCTTTCGGTCGAAGGAATGCCTGTTGATGAAAATTTATCCGATCAGTTTAAATGGTTGAATGACGAAGTGGAAGATTGGCTGGATCAACCTATTGGTAAGGTCAAGGGTGATATGCAAATCAATGATGTGGAAAAAGCAAGACAAGAAGAACATCCTTATGTTGAGTTTATAAATCGTGTTCAAATGCATTATGCAGACTGTGATATCTCTGGTACTGCACTTTTCAATAATACCGTAAAAGGATTTGATGAGTCAGTAACGATGAGGGATGTTGTGCTTAATTACATATATCCAAATACTCTAGCCGTCTTAAAAGTGACAGGGAAAGAATTGAAAACGGCTATAGAACAATCGGCAATGTATTTCAAAGTGAATGATGATGATCAGATAAGTATTAATCCAGAATTCATGAATCCCAAACCTCAGATGTATAATTACGATATGTATGAAGGAATCGATTATGTGATAGATGTCGCACAGCCTGAAGGAGAAAGAGTTGTAGAATTCAAGTATCAAGGTAAAGACATAATGCCAGATGATGACCTGGAGATTGTGATCAACCAATACCGAGCAGTAGGTGGAGGCAATTACAGTATGTTTGATGCGACGAAAATCATTCGGGAAGTGACGATCCCAATGAATGAACTTATCGGGGATTATTTTGCGAAATACTCGCCTATCTCAGCTGATGTAAATAATAATTTCAAAGTGATTTCTACAAAATAAAAAAAGAGGGATTTCTATAAAAATAGAAATCCCTCTTTTTACATTTGTTCTTCATTGAATTGTTTGATTAAATCATCAGGCTCAACATGAACATCGGTGTGCATGACATCGAACTGTTCATACAGTATTTTTTCGATATTCTCGGTTACATCATGACTTTCTTGCACCGTCATGTCCCCGTCGACCAATATAGTGACATCCACATATGTATTGGCCCCATACATGCGAGCTTTTATGGATGCAACACTTATGACTTCCGGTATCGTCTGTATTTCACTCTTGTATAAAGACAGCTGCTTGTCCTTAAATCCGTCAGATAATGAAAAGGTACTTTCTTTAAAGATTCCAATACCCGTTTTAATTATAATCAGAGCAACAACGGATGCCATGAGGCTATCTAACCAAACCCATCCAAAAGAAGCACCTATAATGGCTATGGCTGTTGCCATACTTGTCAAACTATCGG
Organism: Alkalibacterium sp.; assembly: GCF_046484155.1. Lineage (GTDB taxonomy): Bacteria > Bacillota > Bacilli > Lactobacillales > Carnobacteriaceae_A > Alkalibacterium. Next base: position 9,099 of record NZ_JAWOBT010000002.1, on the reverse strand, counting down.
CCAGATTATCTTGAGCTACAGCTTTCAATCCGGTGCTTTTCGCTTCTTTTGCTAATATCAGATTATAGCGGTAGAGAAAGAGCAATACTACTGCACTGACTATAGCGACTATAGCAGCGAGTCGGTTGGGTGGAACTAATTCGCCACTATACAGACGAACGAGACTGTTTTGAAACACTTGGAATCCGACAAAGAGCATGATGAACGACGTAATTAAACTAGCAATGGGTTCTGCTTTCCAATGCCCATAAGGATGATTATGATCAGCCGGTATACGCGCTGTTCTCAGACCGACCAGGACAGTCACAGAAGAAAGGACATCCGTTAAGTTATTCAGTCCATCCGCTGATAAAGATGTGGACCGCAGGAAAAACCCGACGGCTATTTTAACTACGGCTAGTATCACGTATACACCGATCGAAACCTTTGCACCCTGTTCGGCTATTCGGACACGTTTAATTTGACTTTTCAAAATATCCCTACTTTTGTTTTATTGCATTTCAAAAATTTACAGTATGCTTATTAATTTTAAAAGAATGAAGATGAAAATACAACAAAGAACTGTGACGAAAGTCTGATTTAATATGATAGTAACCATTAAAGAGAATCTATTGGATAGTGAAAAGGAAATGCCTTACCAGTTGTTTACATCTTTTCGTTCACCTTTAAAATTATTCTGTTTTTCATGCCGTGAAGCTAAAATGGCTTCGATTTCTGAAATGGATACACCTGACTGATAGAGCAAAACTCCGAGATGATATAAGGTGTCGGCTGCTTCGTTTGCGACTTCATCTTTGTTTTTGTTCTTCGCTGCTATCACGACTTCAAATGCTTCTTCACCGAATTTTTTTGCTATTTTATCGATGCCTTCATTTAAGAGATAATTTGTATAGGATTTCTCTTCATCTGAACTGGCCCGAGCTTGTATCGTCGCTTCAATATCTTTTAAGGTAAATGAGGGGCCGAGATTGAAACAGCTTTTGGAACCTGTATGGCAGGTTGGGCCAGCAGGATCGATCATAATGAGCAAAGCGTCTTGATCACAGTCTAAATACATCTCTTTGACATATTGAACATTACCGCTTGATTCACCTTTTTTCCATAACCGATTTTTTGAACGAGAAAAGAACCAGACGACTTCGTCCTGTTTCGTCTTTTTAAAAGCCTCTTCGTTCATGTAGCCCATCATGCGAACGTCTTTCGTTGTATAATGCTGTAAAATAACTGGAAGTAATCCTTTTGAAAAATCTGGTTGTAATGAATTGTAATTAGACATGTCGCATCGGCACTCCTTTTAACTGACATAAGTCTTTGACTTCTTGAATCGAAACGTCCTCGTCATGGAAAATGGAGGCGGCAAGTCCAGCTGACACATCCGTATTCAAGAAAAGGTCCGCAAAATGTTGAGCATTTCCTGCCCCTCCTGAAGCGATGACGGGGATATTGACTGTTTCTTTAATTTTTGAAAGCAATACATGATCAAATCCCTGCTGCATGCCATCGTAATCCATACTGGTAATTAATAATTCTCCTGCTCCTCGAGACGCCACTTCTTTTACCCAATCCAATGTTTTCACATCCGTTTTTTTCTTACCTCCGTGAGTGTAACAATACCAGTCCTGTTCCGTTTCTTCCCATTTTGCATCCACTGCTATACAGATACATTGTGAGCCAAACTTTTCGCTGGTTTCGTTAATCAATGACGGATTATTTAAGGCTGCTGAATTCAGACTTACTTTATCTGCACCAGCATTTAATACGGCTGAGATATCTTCCGAAGATTTTAATCCACCACCGATAGTCATAGGGATAAAAAGTTCCTTGGCCGTTTCTCGAATCACATCAAGCATCAAGGCGTTGCCCGTGTCCGTTGCTGAAATGTCGAGAAAGACTAATTCATCCGCCCCCAATGTATTATAGCGTTTAGCTAACTCAACCGGGTCGCCAACTTCGCGAAGGCCTTTGAACTGGATCCCTTTGACCACGATGCCATCTCTGACATCGAGACAGGGAATAATACGTTTTTTAATCATTTAATACCCTCCCAAAAAGCATCCGTGTTAGCCGCTTTTCCGACAATAGCCGCTTTAACACCGGCTTTTTCTAATAGTTTCAAATCTGCAAAACTGCGGATGCCACCTGAGGCAGTGATAGGGTGGGGGGTAAGCCCAACAAGTTTTTTTGTCAGTTCGAAGTTAGGTCCCTGCATTTTACCGTCTTTAGAGATGTCGGTGTAAATAATACCGCCCAAAGCTAGAGAAGCTGTCTCTTCCGCGATATCATAGATTGTTTTTCCAACCGATTCTGTCCAGCCGTTTACCGCGACCTGTTCTTTTTTTGCGTCCAGACCTAAATAAACTTTGCCAGGGTAGAGAGTTGTTATTTCCTTGAGCCACTCACTGTCCTGCAAGCCACGGGTTCCGACGATTACGTATGACGCACCGCTTGAGAAGTAATAGTCGATCGTTTCTTTTGAACGAATACCGCCACCTATTTCGACGGGGTAGGCACTGGACGCGATCAATTCTTTTATAAATGCTTTTTCTGTTGGTTTCTGTTTCAGTGCTCCCATCAAATCAACAATATGGATACGGGTCACTTCTTTGAATTGATTATAAAAAGAGATAGCTTCTTTAGGGGATCTTTTCATAATCTCTTTTGAGTTATAATCACCTTCAGTCAAACGTACACTTTGATTTTCAATTAAATCTATTGCCGGCCAAATTTCTATCACAGATCAAAACCACCTTTTATCGCTTGATTTAATATTTGTATTCCCAAATCTCCACTTTTTTCAGGGTGAAACTGAATACCGATCAAATGATCTTTCTGGACAATGGCTACCACAGGCTCTTCATAAGTTGCTGTCGCAATAACATTTTCTTCTGTATGCACTTTATATGAATGAATAAAGTAAACGTCGCCCTGAAGAGAAGGAAGTGTAGAGTTTAATTGATTCCATCCTAGGTGAGGTACGGGAAGGGAACCAGTTATTTTCTTGACTCTTCCCGGTAAATAGCCAAGCCCATCTGCGTCACCTTCTTCACTATGCTCAAAAAGCAGCTGCATACCAAGGCAGATACCGATAAACGGTTTTTCATCTTTTAATTCGTTCAATACAGGCAACAAATCTAGTTCGGATAGACGATCCATCGCATCCTTGAAATGGCCGACGCCAGGGAGGATGATCGTGTCTGCCTCATTGAGTTCTTTTTTATCATGAGTGACGATGACGTCATAACCCAAATAGTGCAGGGCGTTTGATAGATTGGCTATGTTGCCTAAACCATAGTCTACAATAGCAATCATTCTTCGATGACCCCTTTCGATGAAGGAAGTCGAGAAACATTGGATGACTGTGATGCTTTTCTTAAAGCTTGTGCATAAGACTTGAACAGGGCTTCAATTTCATGATGAGTGTTTCCACCGCGGATCAAATCAAGATGAACGGTTAAGCGTGCGTGAATCGTCAGCGCATAGAAGAACTCCTTGACTAATTGAACATCAAACGTACCGACCTTCTGGCTGGAAAAATCAGGTTCAAAAGATAAAAAAGGACGACCGCTGATATCGATGACTGCACGTGCCAAAGTTTCATCCATTGGAACGTAGGCTGTTCCGTAACGCTCGATTGACGACTTATCCTGATTTAATTCAGCGATGGCTTGTCCTAACAGGATACCAATGTCTTCTGTGGTGTGATGATCATCCACGTCCGTATCACCATCGACAGTAATATCCAGAATGAAATGACCGTGAAAAGCAAACAGGTCCAGCATGTGATTTAAAAAGCCTACACCTGTATCGATATTGGATTCAGATAAACCTGTAGCCATGCTTAATTTGATACTTGTTTCTTTCGTGTTGCGTTCTTTGGTTATGGTCATTGAGATGCTCTCCATTTCCTTACGATTTTTCTCAGCTCATCCATTTGTTCTGCGGTTGCTATCGAATATCTTACTGCTTCTTTAAGTGTTGGTTGATTAGATTCAGGATACATTCTGGGTCGGAAGCCATTTTGTTGTACAAAGCTGCCTAATTCTACTGCTTTTTCTCCATACGTAAACAAAAAATTAGTGTGACTTTCCAGTATATTGATAACATCTCCGACTTCTTCTTTAAAGAGCTGGTGCAATTGTCTGGCCAGCTTTCGATTTAAATCAATAAAATCAGTTAGCCGTTCGGGTCGATTCAATAAATAATTCGCGATATTTAAAGAAAAGGTATTGAGCGGGTAAGGATGTGCGATAGAGTTTAGTACTTTCATCGTATTCTCAGTCGAAAAAGCGACACCAATGCGCAATCCCGCTAAACCATACACCTTGGAAAGCGTACGAAAGCGAATGATATGATCACCTTCAGGATAATTGGGAATCTCATCTAGAAATTCGGCATAAGCTTCGTCAATAATAATGTAACCATTGACCTCTTTCATCAATTCGGCTGCTTTCTCAACGAAATCAAAGGGGTGCATCATACCAAATGGGTTATTAGGTTGTGAGAAAATAAAAATAGAAGGACGATATTCCTTGATTTTTCGAAAAACTTCCTCATAGTCAAATGTCATATCCGGCTGAGCACTGATTTTTACAAGTGGACGCTTGAATTGCATAGCGTATTCTTCATACATCACAAAATCTGGATCCAGCACTAAAGCAGGTCCTGTACCTAAGATAATCATGGCTTTTTGAATCCATTCATCTGATCCGTTTGCAAAAGAGACTAAGTTTGGGTCTAAATTGTTATAGGCAGCATAACTTTTTTGTAACTGCTGGTATTCATCATTCGCATAGTGATTAAAATGTGTATCTACCGCGATTTTGCTTATTTCATCTTCTGTTAATGCCCTGTACGGACTTTCATTTTTATCTATGCGTATCACTTCAATCCCTCCAGTCGACAGGATAAGGAATCATGATGGGCTTGGAGCGATTCTTCCAAGGCTATACGCATACCGCTTGGAGCCATGTTTAAAAACGACTCTTTTTTAAGAGCGATAATAGAATTGGTTCGCAAAAAGTCATTGACCGTTAATCCGTTACTGAATCTCGCTGTTCCTCCAGTTGGTAAAACGTGACTAGGACCTGCGACGTAATCACCAATAGCTTCAGGTGAATAGTCGCCTATAAATAAAGCGCCGGCAGTTTTGATCTGATCAATATATGACTCTGCATCTTTTGTTTGAACCGAGACATGTTCTCCGGCAATCAAGTTGACGCATTCAATCGTTTCTTCTTTATCGGTCGTATGAATAGAATAATGATGATCCCTCAGACTGGCCTCTATTATTTGAGCGCGAGGTTGTTTATCCATCAAAGCATCAGCTGCTTCTTTTATTTCAGATAATTTCTCTTTGTTTTCACTTATCAAAAAGGTACGGGCCAATACGTCATGTTCCGCTTGTGCAAGTAAATCATAGGCAACAAATTCTGCCCGCGTCGTTTCATCGACAACGACAACAATTTCACTTGGACCGGCAATAGAATCGATACCGACATCACCATAAACCATTTTTTTGGCTAAGGCGACATACTGGTTCCCAGGTCCGGCAATTTTATCTACTCTGGGAATGGATTCTGTACCATAAGCTAAAGCAGCAATGGCTTGAGCACCGCCTACTTGAAATACGCGGTCCACTCGAGCGATATGACAGGCGGCTAAAATGGCTTGATTGACGCCATCCTTTTGAGGAGGTGTAGTGACAATGATTTCATTGACGCCGGCAACCTTGGCTAAAACGGCTGTCATTAATACCGTGGAGACTAGAGGAGCGGTCCCACCTGGCACATAGACACCCACACGATTCAATGGGTGAACTTTTTGATAAAGTTCTGACTTTGGACTGTCGGAGATTTTTATGGATGTCTGATAGTCCCATATGTTTTGATAGGCCATTTCTAAAGCGTCTCTTAATCCGTCGTCGATGGACTGATAAGCTGATTCGAGGTCAGAAGCCTTGATTTCCAACTCCGTCAATAACACGTTATCAAATTTTTCGGAATAGTCAAATAATGCTTCATCTTTCTTTTCCTGGACGGTTTGTATGATAGTCATGACCTGATTTAATTTGCTCCAGTCTGTCACGTTCGTTGAGGCATATATTTGTTTGAAAGTATCCATTGTGTACATTTATATTCCACCTACTTTTTTAATTGGTTAATGATCGACTGTATTTCCTCATTTTTAGAGAAAAATGAATGTTTGTTTGTAATGAGCCGCGCATTGATATTATCTAATTGCACTTGTTCTGCCAAACCATTTTCTCTGAGAGTCGTTCCAGATTGAACGATATCCATAATGGCATCGGCCATACCTATAGTGGCGGCCAGTTCGACAGAGCCCTTTAGAGGGATTATTTTGACGGGTTGTCGGATAGAGTCAAAATAATCTTGAGTAAATTTGACGTATTTTGTAGCGACAACAGGATACGTTTCTTTTGGAGATTTCGCAGCTAAGGCAAAATGACAATAACCAAATGGAAGATCCATCAGATTATTTATTTGTCGATTTTGTTCATACAAGACATCACTCCCTGTAATGCCCAGATCAGCGACACCTTCCTCGACGTATACGGGGACGTCTTCGCCTTTAACTAGTAAAAAGCGTATATCTTCGGTTTCAACTAATAATTCTCTTGATATAGATTCTAAGGCAGTATACCATTGGCTTAATTTCCGCTGTTTTAAAAACGAAATAAAATCTTCTAATTGTCTTCCTTTAGATAATGCAATTGTAATCATTTAAACTTTCCTCTCTATAAGCTGCCTGTTATGGGTAAGCTTGATAAATTAATAGCCATACCAAAGGCTTTAGTGGGGCTTGAATACTGGCCACCTGTAACGATGGGTTCAACAGAATGTTTAGTATAAAATTGTAAAAATATGCCTTTGTAATAGGATTGAGTCGGTGAGGAAAATAAGTCGCAATAAACGACGGGAATGTGATTTTTTTCTAATGCCGATTGCCAATGTTGTATTTCTTCGACGGGTTTCTTTAAATCTGGAAAGTGCTGTTTAGCATAGGCGAGCTGATTAGGCACAGGCTGGTTCATTAATAGGACCACTGGATGCGAGGTTCCTAATCTTTCGGTTAACCGATCTAAATTACGTTCACTTAAATACCTCATGATTTCAGGATTTCGTCTTTCTTCTTTGGATAATAGTTTTTTCAGGAGAGAGTAGTGACTGATTACGGCAACAGTTAAGGAAATGTTGAGATGATTGCGAATGTAAAGCAATAACTCTTTCATCGTGACGATCTGTTTTGGGATATCCTGGGTAAAGATTTCCATTCCAAACTGCATTTTCTCTTTATCCACAGGAAAAACGGGCCCGGAATAAGCAATTTTATCTGCTTTTAATTTATATTTTTGGCGGTAGCGGACGATCGCATCTGTCCAGTCGCTCCTAAGAGATAGAAGGGATTGGTTTGACTGCCACGTGTAGCGATATTTCATCATTTTTAAATCGTCTTCCGATAATCTATCCCATTCAAATTTTTCCAGAATAGATAGATCAAGTAGATCATAGCCCAATAAATGAAAATGATTGAGAAACTCTATTTCTTTGTGTTTTTTTTCTAGCAGATACTGATTGTTTTTTTCGAAACTCATTAGCATATTCCTCATTTCCATTTATTTTTTATTTTGATACAATAAAAGTAGTTTTAAAAAATGAAAACAGTTTGATTAAAAAATTTTAACATAAAAAGTACCCTTATGAAAGTTTTCAAATCGAAAAAAGAGAGGGGATAGACAGCATGTTATCCGACAATCATGTTCACACTCAATATTGCCCGCATGGTAGTGATTTTGAGATGGAAGAGTATATTAAAAAGGCTATAGATAATGGACTTGAAAGTATTACGTTTACTGAACACGCGCCTTTGCCAATCGAAGATACGACCCCTGCAAAAGACAGCTCTATGAGAGAAGAAGACATTGAAGCCTATTTGAATCAGGGAAAAAAATTAAAAGTGAAATATGCAGATGACATTATCGTAAACACTGGATTTGAAATTGATTATATAGAAGGAAAAGAGGCGGAAACATGTCGCTTTTTAAAAAAATATCCTAAAACTATTCCTTATTCTATTTTGAGTGTTCATTTTTTAAAAATCCCTGACCAAGGTTATTTCTGTATCGACTATGATAAGGATCTATTTTTAGAAAAAATAAAGCAAATAGGTTACGATAGACTAACAAGCATCTATGAAGGGACATTATCCAAAGCATTGTCTTTACCATTTGGAGAATGGACACCTAAAACAATCGGCCATATAACGCTGATATATAAATTTAGCAAAGCACATGATCAAAAAGACGAAATCGATTGGGACAGGTTACTGGAAAAAGCAAAAATGAACGATTATATTTTGGATTATAACTTTTCAGGCCTTGATAAACCTTTTTACAACAGCACTTATCCCTATGAGTCACTTGTTGAATCAGCCATAAATAAAGGGGTCAAATTAGCCTATGGTTCTGATGCACACCATCCAGGCGAAGTCGGTAGATATTTTGAAAGGGGTATAAATCATGGATAAAATTTCGTACGAAGTGGTTGAACATCTTGCCGTTCTTTCTGAAACACCTAAAGGATGGCGTAAAGAATTAAATTTAGTGAGTTGGAATAATCGTCCGCCAAAGTTTGACATCAGAGAATGGAGCCCTGACCATACTAAGATGAGTAAAGGTCTCACGTTTAACAATGAAGAGTTAGTCCATTTGAAAAAGGTACTAGCTGAAATAGAGGTGTAGTCAAAACAGAGTTAGGGTGGTTATCACTGAAATAATGAATAAACTAACTATATGGGGAGAGAGACGATGGAACATGCACGCTTGAACAACGGCACAAGTATGCCATACTTGGGAACAGGAACGAACACATACGGAAAAGAAAATAATGATTACAACGGTGACCTGAATGGTGATTTTTCTGCGCTTGAATCCGCGATCGAGATGGGTTACCGACTGATAGATACCGCAATTTCTTATAGAAATGAAGCGGGTGTCGGTAAAACAGTTAAAGAAAGCGGTATTGACCGTGAAGCATTTTATTTAACCACTAAAATACCTGCAGAAGATGAGTATGTAAAAGA
>NZ_JAWOBT010000119.1:0-27885 GCF_046484155.1 Alkalibacterium sp. | reverse complement strand
CAACTGCTTCCTCACGAAGGGCACGTAATCCGCCATTGCATGCCCTTCACACCGGCTGACTCCTCACGAAGGGCACGGAATCCGCTAGTGCGTGCCCTTCACACCGGCTGACTCCTCACGAAAGGCACGGAATCAACCGTTGCGTGCCTTTCACACCGGCTGACTCCTCACGAAGGGCACGGAATAACCTTTCTCGTCCTAAAAACACAAAAATAAGGATGTCCATTCCAATAGAATGGCATCCTTATTTATATATCACTTATTTCTCTTCAGTTTCGTCCTCGATTAAATCAATCGTCTCTTTATATGCGTTTACAGGTGTCCCATCTGAATCTTCATCCAAGATGAATGAGCCGTTGCTGTATCGGTCACTGTAAGCATAGTCTTTTGCTCTAACAGTGAAGGTTTTGCCTTTGTCTGTAACAACTGTCCACTCGGTATCTAATTGCTGCACATCGATCATAAGCGCCATACGGTGAGGTTTGTTTTTCAATTCTCTTAAAACAAGCAAGCCACGCTTCGCTCTTGAAATCACATCGTAATCTGTGATATTCATTTTCTTGACAGACCCTCGGTTAGTGATCATGAGGACACTCTTATTTCCTTCAGAAGGATCAAAGATGATGCCACCGACCACGTAATCTTGTTTCTTCAAGCTGATCGACTTCACGCCACTGGCATTTGCTCCGACCGTCGAGACTTCCGTTAAGGCGTAACGCAATCCAAACCCTAAATGTGTGACTAGGAAAACGTCATACAATGTTTCATCCTCGATCAGGTCGACTGACAGCAATGCATCAGCATCTGATTTTAATTTTATCGCTGTCGTTGACCGCGAACGATAAGTTCTTTTCGGCGCGTACCCCGAAGCCAGCGTTTGCTTAATGTATCCTTCTCTTGTGATAAAGACGAATTTCCGTTGTTCGGAAAACTCTTTTAAGCCAAAGGCAGCAACTATTTTCTCATCAGGCTGTAAACTGATAGTTTGAGAAATATGTTCACCTAGATCTTTCCATTTGATATCAGGGATCTCGTGAACGGGCCGGTTGATGACATTTCCTTTTGTTGTAAACAGGACGATATGATCCAGTGTTGATATCTTTTCTACAAACAGCGAGTAGTCACCATCTCTCAGGCCCATCTCTTGAGAATTTGAGGCGCCATATGAACGTAAGCTGGTTCGTTTCAGGTAGCCTTCTTTCGTGACTGAAACAACTACTTCCTCTTCCGTTACCAGTACTTTCTTTTCAACTTTCAATTCTTCGATTTTATCTTGAATCACCGTTTGTCTGTCTTGGGCATTGTCCTTCTTCACTTCTCTCAGTTCTTTTTTCATGACTGATTCAAGTGTTTTTTCATCATTTAAGATTTTACCGTACTCACTGATACGCCCTTCCAGTTCACTTGCTTCTTTTTGAAGTTGGGTGATATCGGTATTCGTTAAACGATAAAGCTGTAAACTGACAATGGCTTCCGCCTGCATGACTGAAAAATCATAGGCTTTGACGATGTTATCCTTCGCATCCGCTTTGTTATTACTTTCTCGAATCGTTTTAATGACCGCATCTAAAATAGAAATAGCTTTAATGAGTCCTACGACAATGTGCGCGCGTTTTTCATCTTTATGAAGTAAGAATGTCGTCCGTTTGCGGATAATGTCTTTTTTGTGAGCGATATAAGCTGTCAGGAAGTCTTTCAAGCCCACCTGTTGAGGACGACGATCGCTTATCGCTATCATGTTTAAATTATAAGATATTTGTAAATCTGTATTTTTAAATAAGTAGGTCAAGATACCTTGTGTCGGTGTATCTTTCTTCAACTCCACAACGATACGCAGGCCCGTACGGTCACTTTCATCACGGATATCCGCTATCCCATCAATTTTTTTATTGATGCGCATCTCGTCCATTTTACGAACCATGGTGGCTTTATTCACTTCATAAGGGATTTCAGTGATGACGATCTGTTCTTTACCGCCTCTCATTTGCTCAATTTCAGTTTTAGAACGGACCACTATTTTACCTTTTCCAGTCTCATAAGCGGATTTCAGTCCTTTTACTCCTTGGATGATCCCGCCAGTAGGAAAATCAGGACCTTTCACAAAGTCCATTAATTTATCGACGGATACATTTGGGTGTTGTATTTGATAAATACACGCATCGATGACTTCACTCAAATTGTGCGGCGGAATATCTGTCGCATACCCGGCTGAAATCCCGGTTGCACCATTAACGAGCAAATTAGGGAAACGAGCGGGTAAAACGGTGGGCTCATGTGTTGTATCATCAAAGTTTAAAACAAATTCAACTGTTTCTTTGTCAATGTCTTTAAGCAGTTCATTGGCTATCTTTGATAAGCGGGCTTCTGTATAACGCATCGCAGCCGGCGGATCACCGTCCATGCTCCCGTTATTTCCGTGCATAGTCACGAGAGGTGTTTTCATCTTCCAGTACTGACTCATGCGCACCATGGCTTCATATACACTGCTGTCGCCATGAGGATGGAAATTACCAATGACGTTACCGACCGTTTTGGCAGATTTTCTAAAGCCCTTGTCGTGGGTATTGCCTTCAGAATACATGGCATATAAAATACGACGCTGCACCGGTTTCAGACCATCTCTGATGTCTGGCAGTGCACGTTCTTGAATAATATATTTTGAGTACCTTCCAAAACGGTCGCCAATAACTTCTTCTAACGTTAATTCTTGTATTTCTACTCGTTCTTTTGCCATCTCAGTTAGTCAAACCTTTCTCACAACTCTAAAGTTTCTTCAACTTCTTCTAGTACATCGTTCGTCTCTAAAATGCTGCCTTCTTCTTCCAGAGAGAATTCAACGTTTTCTTCGATCCATTTACGTCTTGGATCCACTTTATTTCCCATCAACACGGACACTCGGCGCTCAGCTTGAGCCTCATCATCGATGGTCACACGGATAAGGGTACGCGTATCAGGATTCATGGTTGTATCCCACAACTGATCGGCGTTCATTTCCCCTAGACCCTTATAACGTTGTATAATATAGCCTTTACCGAAAGATTTCAGTACTTCTTTTAATTCCTCATCTGTCCAGGCGTACTCCATCATTTCCTTTTTGCCTTTGCCTTTAGAGACTTTATATAAAGGTGGTAGTGCCAAGTATACTTTGCCTTCTTCAATCAACGGTTTCATATAACGATAAAAGAACGTCAATATCAGAACTTGAATGTGGGCACCGTCTGTATCCGCATCGGTCATGATCACCACTTTATCGTAGTTACAGTCATTGATATCAAATTCAGGACCAACGCCGGCCCCGATCGTGTAGATCATCGTACTGATTTCTTCGTTTTTCAAGATATCCTGCATATTGGCTTTTTCAGTATTGATGACTTTTCCTCGCAATGGCAGAATCGCCTGGAATTTCCTGTCTCTTCCCTGCTTAGCCGAGCCACCAGCAGAATCCCCCTCAACCAGGTAAAGCTCATTCTTTTTGGCATTCTTACTCTGAGCCGGTGTCAGCTTCCCGGATAATAGCGTCTCTTTGCGTTTCTGCTTTTTCCCGTTACGCGATTCGTCTTTCGCTTTTCGGGCAGCCTCTCTTGCTTCTCGCGCTTTTATGGCTTTTCGTACGATCTGCTGACTCATTTCACCATTTTCAGCTAACCAAAAGTTGAATTGTTCCGAGATGACCGTGTCGCACGCTGCACGTGCCTCTGCAGTTCCCAGTTTACTTTTTGTCTGACCCTCAAATTGCAACAGGTTTTCCGGAATACGGATCGAAAGAATGATAGCAATTCCTTCTCTGACATCTGTTCCTTCCAGATTTTTATCTCGCTCTTTTAGTAAGTTGACGCGTTTGGCGTACTCGTTAAATGTCTTCGTGATTGCCGATTTCGTTCCGATCTCGTGTGTCCCGCCATCTTTTGTGCGGACATTATTGACGAAACTCAATAGATTCTCCGAGTAACCATCATTGTATTGAAAGGCGCATTCAACTTCGATGCCTTTAAATTCACCTTCAAAGTAAGCAATCGGTGTGAGGGTATCTTTTTCTTCGTTGAGGTAGTGCACAAATTCTTTGATACCCTCATCATAATGAAACACTTCTTCTTCGTTTTTACGTTCATCTTTCACCGTAATGGTGACCTCTTTAAGTAAGAAAGCCGACTCTCTGAGTCGTTCGCTTATTAAAGAAAAAGAATAGTCCGTTGTCGAAAAAACGTCTGGATCAGGCTTGAAGTGAACAGTTGTCCCAGTCAATTTCTTTTGAACTTTTTTCTTAGTCAATTTACCAGCCGGCTTACCGCCCTTCTCAAAGCGCTGCGTATATTCGTACCCGTCACGGTTGACTTTAACAGTTAAATGTTCGGATAAGGCATTAACAACAGACGCGCCTACACCATGCAGACCTCCAGAAGTTTTGTAACCGCCACTTTGTCCAAACTTGCCGCCCGCGTGTAAAACTGTAAAGATGACTTGAATGGTAGGAACGCCGGATTTGTGAATACCTGTAGGCATACCGCGTCCATCATCTTTAACCGTAATGCTGTTGTCTTTATGGATAATGACATCTATTTTTGAACCATAACCCGCCAGTACTTCGTCCACTGCATTGTCGACAATTTCATAGACTAAGTGATGAAGTCCTCTGGAATCGGTTGATCCGATATACATCCCGGGTCTTTTTCTTACGGCATCTAAGCCTTCTAATACTTGAATTGAATTATCGTCGTACTTATTTATAACCATTTATAATTACTCCTCGATAGTGATTCATAGAATAATTTGTGCCTTTCTACATGAAAACACAAGCACTAATATGATACCATAAAAACGCGTCCCTAAAAACGTCAATGCTACTTTTCATGGTATTAATAAAAAATGCTTATTCTGAACATCTCTTGATTTCCTTATCATGTAACAACTGTGTACTGGTATTCAGAAGACACTTTTTTAGTTAAATGATGAAATCGGTGGTTTACGAACTCAGTTCCCTTCTATTCAAAGCATGTCATTCCTTTGAGAATCAAAAGGTTGGGCGTTCATCCAACTAACGGAAAACGACCAACAGGCTTTCTCTATTGAAGCTTGAAAAAGCAATGATGAAAACCCGGCATCAGTAATTTTCCAGCAAATAATATAACAGGACTATCGAAACCAGAGTGATTATAAGGACGCCTGGCTTCGGCTGCGAATGATTTTCTAAATATTTAGTAAGCTTCTTGATATGAACAAAACCATAAATATTTTTCACTATAGTTTACTTTGATTTTCACGTGTTAATTGAGAATGGTTTTTGATCAAATGAAGTATAGCATAATTATGATACAGGTGAAATCGAAATATTTGCTTAAGATCTCACACTTTATATTAATATATTGGATAAAATCATACCTATCTAAACCGAATCGTGATAGAATTATTATTAGCGTCATCATGAGTTAAGGAGGAGATTAGTTGGTTGAGATAGTTGTGATACTCTGTGCCTACCTTTTGGGATCGATTCCTTCAGGTGTGTGGATAGGGAAACTTTTTTTCAAAACCGATGTTAGAGAACACGGAAGCGGCAACATGGGAACAACTAACACGTTCAGAGTTCTTGGTAAGACAGCTGGGACCATTGTATTGATTTTAGACATTGCAAAAGGAACGATTGCCGCCTTATTACCTGTATGGCTTGGTTTGAACATTCATCCAATGGCCGTGGGTATCTTCGCCGTCGTCGGTCATGTGTTTCCGATCTTCGCAGGATTCAAAGGTGGAAAAGCAGTGGCCACTAGTGCCGGTATCGTTATTGGAGCACAGCCATTATTTGTCTTTCTTATTTTGATTTTTGGAGTCACTTTATATGTTTCACGTATGGTAAGTTTGGCTAGTATTGTTACTTCGATCATTGCAGCGATCGCCTCATTATTCTTGGGAGACTGGATATTTGCAACGATCGTCTGGTTAGCTATGTTTATTGTCGTGATCAGACACCGCTCGAATATAGAACGAATTAAAAATGGCAGCGAAAATAAAGTGCCTTTTGGTTTAAACAAATCAAAAAAATAAATTTACCCTGAGAAAAAAAATCAAACAAAAGACCTTTTCTAACCCAGTCATTCTCACATGACGGTTGAAAAGGTCTTTTGTTTAGCCTATTATCTGATTTTTCCCGTTTTCTTTTGCTTCATACAAGTGTTTGTCAGCATCTCTCAATACATCCTCATGATCACCCTGCGTGTAAACAGTGAAACCACCACTGATCGTCAGGGATTCGTTTTTCAAGAATTCATTTGTTTCAATAGCTGAACGGCAATCTTCCAGTACCTTTATCGCATGCTCTTTTGAGATGTTTGGCAAGAGTATCAGAAATTCCTCGCCACCATAACGACCGACGCATCCTTTTTTTCTCAGAACATATTCCATCGCTTTAGCCGTCTCTTTGAGCACATAATCCCCATAAACGTGACCTTTGGTATCATTGAGTCGTTTGAAATCATCGATATCTATCATACTGACGATCAGAGAATACTCTTGAATAGCCGACTCCACGATCCGAGCTTTCAACTCTCGGATAATTGAACGCCGATTTCTGATCTGCGTCAATTCGTCTTTATCGACCAGTTCAATCAGCGATGACGCCAAGTCTACCAGGTTTTCTTCTTTTTTCTTTTGTTCCGTGATATCAAAGACTATGCCCGTGAGGAAAAGTGGCGCACCGTCTTTGGATCGTTTAGTGACTTTGCCGCGATCATAATACCATTTCCATTGACCATCTTTTGCTTTGATCCGGTATTCCACTTCGTAAACAGGTGTTGACCCTTTCAAATGCTCCCGCATATTAGCCATCACGGGTTCAAAATCATCTGGGTGCAATTTGCTTGTAAAGAAATCATAAGGAACTTTCTCTGGGACCTCTTCCATCTTGTAACCCAGTGCTTCTACTTTCAACGGATTAAAGACCACATCATTCCGCTGAACGTTCCAATACCAGTGACCGAGATTCCCTTTCCAGGGATAATCCAGCTTGGCTTCAGCCTCTTTTTCTGCAAGAAGCTCGTCTATCAGCATCCCCTGTTCTGTGATCTTTAAAAGCAGGTCTTCTTTTGAATGTTCACTTAATTTTTCTGCATCCATCTCTGCACCCCGATTAGTGTTTTATAAAATATAACGGCTGAGGTCTTTGTCCTGAACGATATGACCGATTTTATCTTCGACATATTTTTTTGTGATTTTCACTTCACCCATACTCATATCCGGTGATTCGAATAATAGATCTTCGAGTAAGCGTTCAAGAATCGTGTGTAAGCGACGGGCACCGATATTTTCAGTGGATTCGTTCACTTCATAGGCAATTCCGGCTATTTCTTCAATAGCTTCCATTGTAAAGATGACATCAATGTTTTCTGTTTCAAGTAAGGCACGGTATTGTTTGATCAGAGCGTTTTCTGGTTCAGTGAGTATCTTGACAAAGTCATCTTTAGTTAAATCATCAAGCTCAACGCGAATAGGAAAACGACCCTGCAATTCTGGGATCAAATCGCTCGGTTTAGAAACATGGAACGCACCAGAACCGATGAACAGGATATGATCCGTATTGACTGTTCCGTATTTGGTTGGCACACTGGATCCTTCAACGATCGGCAGGATGTCTCTTTGGACACCTTCTCTTGAAACTTGGCCGCTGTTTTGTCCTTTAGAAGTGATTTTATCGATCTCATCGACAAAGATGATCCCGGAATTTTCAGTTAAGTGGACGGCATCCGCATTAATATCTTCTGTATTGATCAGTTTGTCTGCTTCTTCTTCGGCGAATATATCCAAAGCTTCTTTAACCGTCACTTTGCGTTTAACTTTTTTGGAAGGCGTGAGCTGACCGAGTGTTTCTGACAAATCAATGCCCATCTGTTCCATAGGTGCACTCATGGGACTGTTCGCTGCTTTTTTCTTCTCCGTCACTTTTATTTCAACTTCCCTGGAGTCCAGGACGCCTCGACCGATCTGATCGATCAATTCGGCACGTTTGGAAGAAATTTCTTCCGTAACTGTTTCTTCTTCTTCATCATCATCAGCGTTTTGGCTGAACTGGCTGGGATCCATCCCCATCCCTTTAAACATGCCTGCTAGCGGATTGTTATCGTTACTGCTTTTTTGCTTTTTGATCCCCGGTGCCAGCGCTTTTGCGACACGCTCAACGGCTCTTTTTTCAGCACGGCCACGGACATTTCGTCGGTATTCTTCACGGACTAGCTGTATGGATGCTTCAGTTAAGTCTCTGACCATCGATTCAACGTCGCGTCCGATGTAACCGACTTCTGTAAATTTAGTGGCTTCAACTTTGATAAAAGGCGCATCCACGATCGCGGCTAAGCGACGGGCGATTTCTGTT
Organism: Alkalibacterium sp.; assembly: GCF_046484155.1. GTDB lineage: Bacteria > Bacillota > Bacilli > Lactobacillales > Carnobacteriaceae_A > Alkalibacterium. The sequence goes on along the minus strand of NZ_JAWOBT010000119.1, from coordinate 19,529 downwards.
TTACCGACTCCGGTTGCCCCGATCATCAGGATATTTTTCGGAGTGATCTCTTTCTGCATATCCTCGTCCAGTTTCAAGCGACGATAGCGATTACGCAGAGCCACAGCGACGGCTTTTTTAGCATCCTGCTGTCCTACGATATATTTGTCTAATTTCGTTACAATCTCTCTAGGTGTAAAATCATTTCTTACTCTCATCTCATCATTCTCCTTACAGTTTTTCTGACACGATATTGTGGTTAGTGTAGACGCAGATATCTGCGGCAATGTTTAAACTATCTTTTGCTATTTGTTCGGCAGTTAAGTTTTCGCCGTGTTTTTTCAAAGCTCTGGCAGCTGACAAAGCAAAATTCCCGCCTGAACCGATGCCTAATATGCCATCATCCGGCTGAATCACTTCGCCATTTCCTGAAATCAGGAGTATTTGTTCTTTATTCATGACGATCAGCAGGGCTTCCAGGTTTTTCATCATTTTATCCGTACGCCATTCTTTAGCCAGTTCTACTGCCGCACGCATCAAATGACCGTTGTACTGGTTCAAATAGCCTTCAAATTTTTCTTCTAAAGTAAACGCATCCGCCACGCTGCCGGCGAAACCGACAAGGACTTCGTTGTTATATATTTTTCTTATTTTGCGGGCAGTCCCTTTCATGATGACTGATTCGCCCATAGTGACTTGTCCGTCTCCAGCCATGGCACATTCGCCATTGTGCTGTATAGCTAATATCGTTGTTGCATGAAACTGTGTCATTTTTATTCCTCCATTTTAAAGTGTTCTGTTTATGCTCTGGGGTGATACGAATTATAATCTTTCTGCAGATGTTCTGTTGTCACATGCGTGTAGATCTGTGTTGACGATAAACTCTTATGTCCTAATAATTCCTGTACCGTTCGTATATCTGCGCCGTTATTAAGTAAATGCGTTGCAAACGTATGACGCAGCATATGTGGAGTTATGTTATGGGTCAGCGAACTCTTTTTGATCAACTGAGTCAGCACGAATTGAATCCCATTTTGAGTGATCTGATCTCCGTGATGATTGATGAACAGACAGTCATGGTCTTTATTGTATTTCGACATCAAAGGTTGTCGCCCATTTTCGATATACGCTTTCATGGCTTCGCTCGCATAATGTCCAAAAGGGATGTAGCGTTCCTTACGGCCTTTACCTGTTACAAAAAGCATGCCCATCTCAAAGTCAATGTCAGCTAGTTGGATACCTTGACATTCACTCACACGTATCCCTGTCCCGTACAAGATTTCAAGTAAGGCAAGGTTACGCAAATCAAGAGGCGCATCTCCTTCTGTCGCTTCAAACAAAGCCTTCATTTCTTCTTCATAAAAGAAGTTAGGTAAACGAGACCCACGTTTTTTAAGCTGTATATATGAAAAAGGATTGTCATTTACTATTTCGTTATTTAACAAAAACTGATAAAATGCCCGGATACTCGAAATTTTCCTGGAGATGGACGCACGTGCATACTCTTTATCCGTTAAATAACTTAAATATATCCGTGCATCAGACAGTTTGACAGCCAAGACATCCTCTTCCCCTGTCTCTTTTAAAAACTGCTCAAACGCTTGTAAATCGTCAATATAAGCGAGGTTAGTATGCTCGGAATAATGACGTTCATTCATCAAATAATTTGAAAATAGCATGATCCATTTATTTTCCATGAGTATCTCTCCTCACTTCTGTCATTTTACCATATGTGAGTCGTTCACGCATAGAGTGAAAAGAAGAAGAAAATAAGACTTATAACGTTGAGCCATTAAAAAATGAAGAAACTGGCAAGATCAGTTTCTTCATTTTAAAGAAAAAAAGCGGAGCAACTCGTTTGAGATTGAGTTGTTCCGCTTTTGCTGGTTGGTTTATTGTTGTGGTTCTTCTTTATAGTCACAGTTAGAACAAACAACTTGGGTTTGTTTTTTCGTTTTCTTCTCGACCAGGTAATGATCACATTTCGGACAGTCGCGTCCAATTGGTTTATCCCATGAGGTGAACTCGCATTCAGGGTAATTTTCGCATCCGTAGAAGATCCGATTTTTCTTGGACTTACGTTCCACTACTTCGCCTTTTTTACAGGTTGGACATGTCACACCTATTTTTTTAACAATAGCTTTCGTGTTGCGGCAGTCGGGGAAGTTGGAACACGCATAAAATTTACCATAACGGCCCATTTTAATGACCATCGGTGAGCCGCATTTTTCACAGTCAAAGCCTGCGGGCTCATCTTCAATTTCAACTTCTTCCAGTTCTTTTTCTGCGATGGTTACTTCTTCTTTAAATGGTTGGTAGAACTGATCGATGACATCGATCCATTCTTTTTTACCCTCTTCAACAGCATCTAAATCTTTCTCCATATCAGCCGTGAAGTGGACATCCACGATATTAGGGAAAAACTCCTCAATGATGGTGTTCACGATGGTTCCAATTTCAGTCGGTTCGAAACGTTTACTTTGTAACGTCACATAGTACCGGCGCTGAATGGTTTCCAAAGTCGGTGCATACGTCGAGGGACGCCCCACGCCGTTTTCTTCCAGTGTTTTGATCAACGTGGCTTCACTGTAACGAGCAGGTGGCTGCGTGAAATGCTGATTAGGCTCAATCGATTCTAACTTGATCTTATCCCCTTCAGTTAAATCAGGTAGGATATTGTCTTTATCTTTTTTGCTTTCAGCATACACCATTTGATACCCTTTGAATTTGATTTGAGAACCGTTCGCTCTAAACAAGACACCATTCTGTTCGATATCAACACGCACCGTATCATAAATCGCTGGTTTCATCTGACTTGCAATAAAACGAGACCAGATCAATTGATACAATTTGAATTGATCTTTTGACAGGTTCTGCTTGATATCATCTGGTTTTCTCATCGCACTTGTCGGTCTGATCGCTTCATGCGCATCTTGTGCAGATTCAATATTCTTTTGTTTTTTTGGATCCGTTGCAGCATATTCTGAACCGTATTCACTGACGATCACTTCATTGGCTTCTTGTTTCGCCGTTTCTGACAGACGCGTTGAATCGGTACGCATGTACGTGATCAATCCTGTGGTTCCGCCTTTACCTAATGAGATCCCTTCGTAAAGCTGTTGAGCGACCATCATCGTTTTTCTTGTTCTGAAATTCAGTTTACCAGCCGCCTCCTGTTGCAGGCTACTGGTTGTAAATGGCGCATAGGGATTACGTTTGCGTTCTTTCTTGATTACTTTAGTGACATCAAAGTCACCAGACTGATCAAGTTTCTTCATTACCTCTTGTACAGCTTCATTATCAGGCAGTTTTGTCTTTTTATTGTTGAGTCCATAAAAATTCGCTTCAAATATTTTTTTCTCTTTTTTGAACTGGGCTTCAATTGACCAGTATTCTTCCGGATCGAAGTTTTTGATTTCTTCTTCACGGTCGCAAATTATTTTCAAGGCAACAGATTGTACGCGTCCCGCGCTCAAACCACGCTTAACTTTTTTCCAGAGCAACGGACTGATCTGATAACCCACAATACGGTCGAGGACCCGTCTCGCTTGCTGGGAATGAACCAAATCTTCATTTATGTGTCGCGGATTCTTGAGTGCATTCCTTACTGCATCTTTTGTGATTTCATTGAATACCACTCTGTTTTTTTCAGCATTATCAAGCTTGAGTATAAAACTTAAGTGATAGGCTATCGCTTCGCCTTCTCTATCCGGGTCAGCTGCGAGAAAAACTTTTTCAGCCTTTTTCGCGTGTTTCTTTAAATCTTTGATAACCGGACCTTTACCACGAATGGTTATATAGTCAGGTTCATAATCATTTTCAAAATCGATACCCATACGACTTTTCGGTAAATCTCTGATGTGTCCTAAACTGGCTACTACTTTATAGTTTCTCCCTAAATATTTTTCTATTGTTTTTGCTTTTGCAGGCGATTCTACAATGACTAAATATTTATAAGCCAAATTGCAGGCTCCTTCCTCTTATACCATATTTTTTTGCGCGTATTACTGTCAATGCGTCTTGTTATCGTTCTTAATAAGAATCGTAACCTATCATATGGCATATGAAATGACTTTGTCAACTTTAAAAATTGTATTTAATTAATTATTTCACAAAATCCAGGTTCCATTCGGTGTAAATATCTTCCGCTGATCGACAGGAAATGGCGCCTAATTTGATCAAATCCAGACAGCCTTTTGAATGTTCACTGAAAATCGAACCAGGCACAGCGAACACGTCTCTTCCTTCTTCCAGTGCCAGACGTGCCGTGATCAAACTTCCGCTTCGTTCCTTTGCTTCCACGACCACAGTGCCGCGAGAAAGACCGGCAATAATGCGGTTGCGCAGTGGAAAATGGTGTTTCCTTGGAGGGGTATTTAGAGGGTATTCAGATATCAATAAATGATGGCTCCCAATCTCCTCCTGCAGCGCTTTGTTTTCTTTAGGATAGGTATAGCCAATACCATTACCGATCACCGCAATCGTTTTTCCTCCGTTTTCAATCGTTTTGGTATGAACGAGCGTATCGATACCTCTGGCTAATCCGCTCACAGTTACCATATTATTATCTATAATGGAAGGAACAAGCTGATCCAGCACCTTATCCCCATACTCAGTGCAGTCACGTGCCCCGACCATGCCTATCAGTGCACGATCAAGTAAAGAAAAATCTCCCTTATAAAATAATAAGATAGGTGGTTCATAGGTGTTCTTCAAAGCATCCGGATAATTCAGTGATTCCAGAGAAACGGTATGCAGATCCGCCTTCCGGTATTTTTCTTTGACACTGAGAATGTCAAATTCGTGTAAATACTGATTGAACTTCTGCTTCTTTGCATGCGTGAAGAGGTAACCCGTCTCTCTTAGATGAGTGAAACGACTTAATTCGGGTAAAGCGTCGATGACACATTTCCACTTCTCATGGTGACTTAAAAAGGGACAGTGCGCTACCTTAAATAAATATTCTTCAGTGTTGATGATCGGCATCTATTCATCTCCTAATAAAAAAAATAAGTTTCTATCTCTTTCATTGTTGAAAGAAATAAAAACTCATTATTTTTGTTGGGAATTTAAAGTAAATCTTTTACTGGTCTGAACGATTGACGATGGATAGGTGTCACACCCAAGTTTTTTAATCCTTGTAAATGATCTTTTGTTCCATACCCGGCATTTCTTTCAAATCCATACCCCGGGTACGTTACCGCTAAATCCTTCATTATATTGTCACGCGTCACTTTTGCGATAATGGATGCCGCAGCGATGGAAATACTTTTGGCATCGCCTTTTATTATTTTTTCTTGAGTGATCGGACTGTTGATGCGCATCGCGTCGATCAGCAAACAATCAGGCTGGATACTTAAGCCTTCCACTGATTCTTTCATTGATACTTTCGTGGCTTGATAAATATTCAAGGAATCAATGATTTCAGGAGAGACGATTGAATAATTGATTGCTAAAGCAACCTCTTTTATTTTTATCGCCCATTTTTCCCGCTCCGCTTCACTGAGTTGTTTAGAATCATTGATCCCAACTAGGTCAGGTTCCTCCGGTAAGATCACCGCTGCGGAAACTACCGGACCAGCTAGTGGCCCTCTCCCAACTTCATCGATGCCCGCAATGAACTGTTTACCTTTCTTTCGGTAGGCTCTCTCATAAGCTTGCATCAATTCATAATTTTCATAGAGCAAGGCCTTTTTCTCAAGCCTTGTCTCATATTGTTTAAGGGCTAACTGAACCCCTTTTCTAGGGTCTTCTTGCAACTCTGCTAAATAGTTACGCGATATGTCAGCGTTCGCTTTTAGGCTATCTTTAATTGCTTTGATCGTTAGTGTCTTTTGCGTAGATGTCTTCTGGTCGTTCAAGTGTTATCCTTCCTAACTGTCCGTTTCTCAATTCGTAGATAAACATTTCCGCTCCACGTTCATAATCATCCCGCAAACCTCTTTTTTTAGTGATTTCCAAGAGTAAATCAGGCAATTCAAGTTCTTTTTCTAAACCATCAGCCAATTTATAGCGCTCACTTATAGCGCCTGGATAGTGTTCCCTCAAATAACTCATGGCATAAAGAGCAATATCATCAAGATGTAATAACGCGTCTTTGATCGCACCTGTTACAGCTAATTTCCTACCCACTTCCTGGTCCTCAAATTTAGGCCACAAAATCCCTGGGGTATCTAGCAGTTCAAGTTCTTTTCCATATTTGATCCATTGTTGTGCTTTAGTGACGCCGGGTTTATTTCCAGTTATTGCAATGTTTTTGTGCGCAAACCGATTGATCAGGGTCGATTTCCCCACATTCGGTATCCCCACACATACGGCTCTGATTGCGCGAGGTTTCATACCTTTCGCTTCCCGTTTATCAAAGAAAGGCTTCAATACTTTTTTTGTTAACTTTAAAATTTCTTTAAGACCTTGACCCTCTTTCGCGTTGATTGAAATAGCGGGTATGCCTTTCTCTTCGTAGTCTCTGAGCCATGCTGACGTTTGTCTAGGATCGGCTAGATCACTTTTCATTAAAACAACTACATGGGGTTTGTTCCCGATCATGGTTTTAACATCAGGATTTCTGCTCGAATAAGGAATACGCGCATCAATAAGTTCATATACGACGTCAACCATTTTCAGTTTTTCTATAAATTGTCTCTTGGCCTTAGCCATATGACCCGGGTACCATTGTATCATGTGTCTATCCTCTTCTTTCATTTATGAAATCAATTGTTCAATCAATCATTAATCTTCGTTAATAAAGCCAAAACGATCCAGCGGCCATATACGCAACTTTGTTCTTCCAGTGACTGATTCTTTATCTATAAATCCAAAAGAACGACTGTCTTTAGAATTAACTCGGTTATCTCCTAAAACAAAGAATGTTCCTTCGGGCACTTCTTCTACTCCTTGCAGTGAAGCCAAGTTGAAATTACTATTGAGTGATTGTAAATCAGATTCACTTGTTTCTGACAAATCAATATAGTTTTCTTCGATCGGTTCACCGTTTATATAAAGCATTTGATCCTGAAAAGTTATTTCATCTCCTGGAACCCCGATGACCCGTTTAATATATTGTTTTTCCGAATCATCTTCCGTATCGTCTGGAGCATGAAAAACAACAACATCAAATCGCTCAATATCACCCAGTTTATAAAGTAGCAAACGGTCCTGATCTTCTAAAGTAGGCTCCATCGATGCTCCCTCAACGCTTACAGGAGCTACAACATAGAGTCTGATACTTAGAAATACCCCACTTATTACAATAATATAAATTAACGTGCTTAATAATTCCTGAAAGAGAGATTTCTCTTTTTCAGGTTTTTTATTAAATTTTTCTCTTCGTGGCGTAAAAGATGATTCACTCATAAACTGACCTGCTCTCTAATCTATATTTAAAAAGATAGAGAAAGAAAAATAATCAGGCTTAAACATCAACCTATCATTTTCTTTCTCTCCTTTCCTAGTTCTCCAGTAAATAATTAACTGCTGCATCATACTGGGTATCGTTTTCTTCTATCAGTTCTCGCAGTCTATCAATAAGTGTGCGTGATGTCGTACCTGTCACTACGCCGTCTTCTTCTAACTCATTTTCTGCCTGGAACGATTTAACTGCTGCTTCCGTTTCTTCATCATAAGTGAAATCTATTTCGCCAACATTAAAATCTAGTGCATCCAGTATTTTTTCGAGATTTTGAATCTCTTCAGAAACGTCTCCAGTTGCATAGGTTTCTTCCTGATCAATGTATAACAGGTTAATGTATTCGGGCATTTCCACTTCAATATCCGGTTGAATCCCCTCTTCGTTGATCCACGTCCCATCAGCTGTCAGCCACTTCCCAGCAGTGAATTTGATTTCACCATCGCCGGTAATGTCCAGGACATTTTGAATCGTCCCTTTGCCAAACGTTGACTGGCCGATCAAAGGAATATCAGCAGACTGACTCATCGCTCCAGCTAAAATTTCTGATGCACTGGCGCTGCCGCCGTCAATGAGCAATACGCTGTCTTTATCAAATTTGAATTCACCTAGTTGATCAGAATTGGCTGTATAAATGTAAGGCTCTTCATCTCTACCCTGTGATTGCATGAGAGGCTCGCCATCTTCAACAAAAACGTTTGAGAGCTGTAGGGCAGAATCAAGAAGACCTCCCGGGTTACCCCTGACATCAAAGATAAATTCTTCAGCACCCTCTTGTTCCAAAGCTTCAATCGCATCCACTAATTCCTGATACGTTGGTCGGTTAAAATTGGTAATGTGCACATATCCAATCGTCGGGTTTTCAGCATCTAATTCATAAACAACCGATTCGACCGGAATAGAGTCTCTTGTTATCGTGACATTAAATTCATTGTCTCCTCTGACAATAAGCAATTTAACCTCAGATCCCTGTGGTCCGCGAATTAACGCCACTGCTTCATTGATCGACATCTCAGCGACTGATTCACCGTCTACTTCAGCTATCAGGTCATTAGGCAATAATCCCGCTTGCTCTGCAGGCGAACCTGCAATAGGAGAAATAATACGAACATACTCTCCTTCCTTCATCACTTCAGCACCGATCCCCTCGAACGATCCTTCAATATCCTCATTCATAGAAGAAGATTCAACTTCATCTAAATAGGTGGTGTAAGGATCATCCACGGCGTCAGCCATTCCTGTCAAAGCGCCTTGGATCAACGTGTCTGAATCCACCTCTTCTAAATATTGGGTCATTAAAATCGAATAGACTTCTTCTAAAGGTCGGAAATCCGCAGATGAAGCGATTTCTTCAGAATCCAAAACCGAATCCACTTCTTCTGAATTCGTATCAGAAACTGTTTCATCAGAAGAGCTCTGGACAACATTTAACATCCAGACCGTTCCTAAAACCGCTACGAGAAGCACAATCACTAAAGATGCAATGTATAGGGTCAAACTGACTTTTTTTGTCTCTTTGGTCTCATTTGGTTCGTGTTGCATAGGATGCCTCTTCTCTAAAATTTACTTGGTTGCTTCCATTCTCAACGCTGCTTCTAGGGCAATGATCATCATATCGTTAAACGTTGTTTGTCTTTCTTCAGATGTTGTTTCTTCTCCAGTTAATAAATGATCACTAATGGTCAATAAAGCTAAGGCTCTCTTATTGTGTTTGGCAGCGAGTGAATAGAGTCCAGCCGCTTCCATTTCAACTGCTAATATACCATAATCCGCTAATTTTTGTTTGTCTAATTCTTCATTGTAAAAACGATCCGCACTGAGTACGTTACCGACACGGATAGACATATTTTTCTCCATACCCACGTCGTAGGCATGTCTGAGCAGATCAAAGTCAGCGATAGGAGCGAAATCCACCTGGTTATTGAAAATATGACGGTGCAAACTTGAGTCTGTTGTCGCTGCTTGAGCTAAAACGACATCTCGAATTTTCACTTCTTTTTTCATTCCACCAGCAGAACCCACGCGAATCAGATTTTCTACGCCGTATTCCTGAATAAGCTCTTCACCGTAAATCATAACCGAAGGAATGCCCATACCCGTTCCCTGAACAGAAATGGCTACGCCTTTATATGTTCCCGTGTAACCAAAGGCATTTCTTACCGTATTATACTGTTTAACATCTTCTAAAAATGTTTCAGCAATATACTTCGCGCGGAGTGGATCTCCAGGCATTAAGACTGTTTTTGCGATTTCACCTTTTTTTGCTTCTATGTGTACACTCATTTTACATTCTCCTTTAAAAAATTATTATTTATTATTTTCTTCATATGATCGAAAGACTTTATCAAAAATATCCATAGAAACGACATAATCCCCGTTCATCTCTAGATAATTAGATATCTCATCATAGCTTTTTGATTGCTTCGGAAATGTGCCATCCTTGTCGACGGCATTAGCGAATAACGTCATCTCATCTTTCTTATAGGGGTCTCTTAACGTTTTCACATAATGATAAAATGAGCGTCTCATTCACTAACCTCCTGAACATGTGTCTCGGCCCATTGTTTTCGCTGTTCTTTTTCTCTTGCGTACGCAGCCGGATTCTTTTTATGAAATTCCTGATGTTCTTCTTCTGCAGGATAAAACGGACCTGCCGCTTCTATTGTCGTCACGATAAGTTTATCATACTGATTCGAAGCTTCAAGCTTATGTTTAGAAGCTTCCGCCATGTTTTTCTGGTTATCATCATAATAGAAGATAACGGGACGATAACTCTCTCCCCGGTCCATAAATTGACCCATGGCATCTGTAGGATCTGTCTGCTGCCAATAAATAGTCAAAAGATCGTCGTAAGAGAGTATAGCCTCATCATAGTAAACTAACACAGCTTCCGTGTGTCCTGTTTTTTGTTCCTTAACTTGTTCATAAGTCGGATGGGGAATATGACCCCCTGTGTAACCAGAAACAACCTTTTCTATTCCATTCATTGTTTCAAAAGGATGAACCATACACCAGAAACACCCTCCTGCAAATAGTGCCTTTTCCAATCAAGAAAATCCTTTCTCTATAAAGGCGTGAAACCACCTTAGTATATTATTTTATCGCTTCTTCAGGCAAAATGATATCCAATCTAATGTTATCAGCCTCTAGGTCTATTTTCCTCATTTTAAATTGCAAATCGTTCTCAGAAGCAAATTCGTTAAATGCCACTAAAATGTATTCCTGTTCGCTATCAATTTTGATCCATTCGGGTAATTCCAGTTGTTGACTCAAAATATTTAAAGCAATCCCGATGGGCAACTCAAACGAACCCAATTGAATGCTTTGAGCACGAAGCTGCAGATTCCCGTTATCCATGACCAGGGGTTCCATGTATAAACCATAATCAACATCAAATCCAAAGACATTTAATGCCCCTTCCAGTTCAACTAAGTCACTTACAATAACTGTATGGCCTGAGAAACGTTCATCTAATTCTTCCTGCAAATAAAGATTGATTACCTGGTTGACTTGTTGCTTATCAGTGACTAATTCAAATTCCAGTGCATCGTCTGACACAACTATTTCTTCACTTTCCGGCAGGGCTTCTCCACTGTCTGATAAAACATTTAATTGTATGCCCAGCCAAATAAGTCCTCCGACATTTAATAGTAACAAGATAATGAACGCCCATTTCCAGCCACTGCCTTTATGGTCAGTTGTTCTCTTTCCTCTTGTATCAGTCAAATAATCTCTCCTCCTTTTGCGAGCGAGTTAATCACTCAAATTTTTGTCATGTGCAATATTTTTATCTATGTTATACTAATAAAAAATAGTGAATTACATAAATCTTTCTATAATAGTATACCAAAATTTTGTATATTCGTACAGAAAGTAAAAGGTTAAGGAGGCCACTATGCCAGATCAAATAAAAACGCCAACATTTAGCAGGAGATACATGATAGTCAATGAAGTATTAAATGCAGTCACTCATGGTATCGGCGTCATATTAAGCATCGTTGCTTTAGTCTTTCTCATTCAAAAAGGACTAGAAATGGGCGGTTTAGTAGAATTAACGTCATATACTATTTACGGTGTCTCACTCATTTTACTCTACCTGTCCAGCACCCTTTATCACAGCTTAGCCTTTACAAAAGCAAAACAAGTCTTTCAAATAATTGATCACAGCAGCATCTTCCTGTTGATAGCGGGTACGTATACTCCCTATACGCTTATCACCATTGGTGGCAACTTGGGGATCTTCTTAACCACACTGATCTGGACGATTGCGTTTCTAGGTGTCCTTTATAAAGCCGTCTGGTTCAAAAAATTTCAAGGGTTGTCTGTCTGGCTTTACATCGCGATGGGATGGATTTCAATATTCTTCATACACAACCTGTATCAGGGATTAGGTACACAAGGCTTCATTTGGCTATTAGCTGGTGGTCTTTCATTCACTGTTGGTGCTCTGTTCTATCGATTAAAACATGTTAAATATATGCACGTTGTCTGGCATTTGTTTGTTTTAACCGGAACCATTTGTATGTTCTTTTCCATTTATCTCTACACTTAAAACTAAATCAAATAACATTAAGCTGCTTGAATGAGTCTAACGGACTCATTCAAGCAGCTTTTTATTTTCTTTTAAAAATTTGAAATGTATGCGGGTATTTATTCTTTTCGTCGACGTGACCTTTTTTCTCTTCTATCAATTCGAACTTGGTATAGTCGATCGGTGGCATGTACGTGTCACCCGCAAACGATTCATGGATAACTGTGCGATATAACATATCGACATCTTCTTTGAATAGTTCAAATAATGATACCCCTCCGATGACGTGCAGAGGTTTTTCGGCTTCTTTAGTTTTTTCTAAAACCTCTTGCTTGGAATGACACACGGTGACACCTTTTAAAGAAAAATTTTCGTTCGATGTTAACACAAAATTATCTCTCTTTTTCAAAGGCGGATTCGGTATGCTTTCCAATGTTTTCCTGCCCATCACGACGTCTCCGGTTAATGTCACACGCTTAAAAAACTGCATGTCTGCCGGTAGATGCCACGGCAATTCACCCTTTTCACCAATCAATCCATTTTCATCTTCTGCCCAGACAAACGTTATCATAGAAGCACCCCTTTCGATAGTTGTTATACGAAACCACTCATTTGCATATAACAATTAGTTTAGTTTTCAGACTGCTATAGGTGCTTTTATTCCTTTATGCGGATGATAATCAATGATTTCAATGTCATCCATTCCGAAATCAAATATGCTCTTATCTTTGTTTAATTTAATACTTGGAAATGGTCTTGGTTCTCTTGAGAGCTGTTGGTTGATTTGATCCATGTGATTCAAATATAAATGCGCATCCCCTAAAGTGTGTACAAAATCTCCCACTTCCAGACCCGTTTCTTGAGCCACGAGATGTGTAAGCAACGCGTAGCTTGCTATGTTGAAAGGTACACCCAAAAAGACGTCTCCACTCCGTTGATAGAGTTGACAGCTGAGTTTATTGCCATCCACATAAAATTGGAATAACGTATGACAAGGCGGTAGTGCCATCGTCGGGATTTCTTCCGGATTCCAGGCTGAGACAATATGACGTCTAGAATCAGGGTTCGTTTTAATCGACTCAATCACATTCTTGATTTGATCGATAAATCCGCCATCTTTCTTTTGCCAAGCACGCCACTGTGCGCCATAAACATTCCCGAGTGAACCATATTGTTCAGCAAATGCATCATCTTCTAGTACTTTCTCTCTGAATGCAGCCATTTGTTTGCTATATTCTTCTTTAAAGTCCTCATCTTCTTGTGAACGTAAACCAAAGTTCGTCATATCAGGACCTTTATAATCTTCACTCTTAACATATGTTTCAAAGGCCCATTCGTCCCAAATGTGATTATTATTCTCTAATAAAAACCGGATATTGGTATCTCCTTTTAAGAACCACAAGAGTTCACTTTTGATCAGCTTGAAATAGACACGTTTAGTCGTTAGCAAGGGAAATCCTTTTTGTAAATCAAAACGCATCTGGTGACCAAAAACTGATTTTGTTCCTGTGCCAGTTCTATCTTGTTTTTCAGTGCCTTCATCTAAAATACGTTTAGCTAAATCGAGATATTCTTTTTCCATTTTGCTTCACTCCTTATTCAAGCTGGCTAAATATTCCCAGCGGCTATACTTTTCTTCCAGCTGATGATTTAATTCAGTTTGTTTATCCGTTAATCCGGCTAATTTCACATGATCAATGCCAGCATTTCCAATTTCAGATTGCACTTTTTCAAGTTCTAATTCCAATGCTTCAATTTCGGATTCTATTGTTTCCCATTCTTTCTTTTCCATATATGTGGGTGCTGCTTTTTCTTTCTTTTCTTGCCTATTTTCTTTTGGTTTCTCACCATTTTTTTGAGGTTTTCTTTTTTTTTCTTTCTTAGTCTGATCATTCAGTTCCAAATATTCAGATAACGTGGCATAACTTTCTTCAATTTCTCCTTCGCCTTTAAATACAAGTAGCTTATTAGCAATCTTATCGATAAAATAGCGATCATGGGAAACAGCAATAACGGCACCATTGAACTGACCGATAAACTCTTCCAATATAGTCAATGTCTGAACATCCAAGTCGTTCGTTGGTTCATCCAAGAGCAAGACATTGGGTTGCTGCATCAGTATTTTGAGTAAATACAAGCGACGTTTTTCTCCACCCGATAATTTATTGATTGGCGACCCATGCATTGAACGTTTAAACAGAAAGCGTTCGAGCAACTGTGACACACTAATAGAAGAGCCGTCTGAAAGGTTTACTTCTTCCGCAATCTCTCTCAAGTAAGTGATCACCCGTTTATCTTCATCGAATTCTTCAGTCAATTGTTTATAATATCCGATTTTGACAGTTTCACCAATAATAAACAGACCATCATCTAGTCGTTCTTCACCTGCTAGAATGTTTAAAAATGTTGTTTTTCCTGCACCATTTACGCCAGTGATACCTATTCTATCAGTTTGTTGGATCAGTAAGTTGAACTGATCCAAAATAACTGTCTCATCCAATTTTTTTGAGGCATTTTCCAATTCCAGGACCTTTTTGCCTAAACGAGTCCCTGATAACTGTAATTCTAATTCTGATTTATCTTCATGTCCCTTAACTTTTTCTTCTAGCTGAGAAAAGCGACTTTTTCGTGCTTCTTGTTTCGTCCCTCGCGCTTTTACACCTTCACGCATCCACGCCAGTTCCTGTTTGTATAACTGTTTCTGTTTATGGGCGATCTGCTGTTCTGTTGTTTCTTTTTCAGCTTTCAGTGCGATGTACTGCTGATAATTTCCAGGATACTGTTCCATTTTCCCATTATCAAGTTCAACAATTTCATTTGCAACGCGGTCTAAAAAGTATCGGTCATGCGTAACCATCAGGAGTGATCCACGGTAGCTAGCTAGATATCCCTCTAACCATTCGATCATCTGAAAATCGAGATGGTTGGTAGGTTCATCAAGAATTAGTAAATCCGGTTCTTGAATAAGCACCTGCGCTAATGCCGCTCTTTTTTGCTGTCCACCAGATAAGTCCCCTACTATTTTATCGCTGTCTTCTAATCCCAGTTTGTTTAATATCGCATCGGCCCGTGCGTTGACATTCCACGCATCTTCCTGATTCATTCTTTTCTCTGCTTCAGTGAAGGCTTGCTGAACGACTGGATTTGTCGGTTCTTTGGTCAATTTCATCAAAACTTCTTCGTAGTTTTTAGCTGCTTTTATCATGGGAGAATCCCCATCAAATACAACATCAAAAATACTTTTATTCGTATCCAACTGATTTTTTTGACTGAGATAGCTTATTTCATACTCACCCGGTTTTGATATGTCTCCCACATCCGGTTTCAACTCTCCCGCAACGATGCGTAAGAAGGTCGTTTTTCCTGTACCGTTAACGCCGATCAATCCGATTCTTCGCTTTTCTTTTATCGAATAGGATACGTCGTCAAACAAGGTTTTCATGCCATATGAATGTGTTAAATGTTCGATTTTCCATTCTTTCATAAATAATTGCTCCTCAACATTAGATTCTTACTCATTCTAGCACACTCGGTACTGCTTTTTAACTTAAATTTCGTTTATCCTCTATGATTG
Organism: Alkalibacterium sp.; assembly: GCF_046484155.1. Lineage (GTDB taxonomy): Bacteria > Bacillota > Bacilli > Lactobacillales > Carnobacteriaceae_A > Alkalibacterium. The sequence continues at coordinate 4,040 of NZ_JAWOBT010000119.1, read as the reverse complement.
ACTATGAAATCGTTATCCTTTATACTGAAAGCGTTAGATAACTATACTTAAGGAATCATTAGGGGGTAAAACGATGACTACAGGTACTGTTAAATGGTTTAACAATCAAAAAGGCTACGGTTTTTTGGAATATAACGATGAAGATGATGTTTTTGTTCATTTCACAGGTATCAACATGGATGGATATAAAGCTTTAAATGAAGGCCAAACAGTCGAGTTTGAAATAGTGGAGGGATCACGCGGTCCTCAAGCTACAAATGTCAGTGTCGTCGAAACGACTAATGAAGATATCTAATAAATGGCAAAGTCAGCTCTCGTTTGAGACTGGCTTTTTCTATTTATTTTATGGAGCGGATGAAGATGTTAAAAATCTATAGTGATGCGGCAGTATCGCCAAAAGAAAAAATAGCAGGGGCAGGGCTTGTGATCGTTGGAGAAAATCTTTATGAACAATTAGCCATCCCTCTCTCATCGATGGAAGATAACCATCTCGCAGAACTGCTGGCTTTCTCTCATGCCGTCAATTGGCCTATTGAACAACAACGGACCGACGAATGGACGATATTTCATACAGACAGTCAACTCGTTGCCGAAGCAATCAAAAAAAACCACATCAAAAATAGCCTTTACTTAGAGACATTTCAATCGATCATGCAGTCCCTTGCTGCTTTGTCTTTTTACGAGATCAAATGGATTCCTGAAAAAGAAAATAAAGGTGCCGATAACCTGGCCAAACAGGCTTTGGCTAAACAAAGAAAAAGTAGAAAGTGAAGAAGTTTTCCTCTTCGCTTTCTACTTTTTTTGTCTTAGAGCAATTCTTTTCTTAAATCTTCAGCGCTTTTTGGTGAAAGATATGACGGAGCGATATCAAAGACTGTTTTAGCTCCGAATTGTTTTTCGCGAGCTAACTTACCGGCGGCACGTGCATAAGCAATAGCCACGGCAGCAGTGAATTCTGGATTTGAATCCAGATCCAGACTAAACTGATAGATAGCAGTGTCTGACTCTGACGTTTTTCCTTGTCTCATAACCGTTCCTCCATGAGGCATACCGCCATGTTCTTTATCAAATACTGCTTGATCGATCACGTTGATTTCTGTTTGATAACCTTCAAAATAATCAGGCATCGTGACGATCGTTTCTTTTATCTTGCTTTCATCTGCGCCCTCTTCCAAAACAAGATAAACGACGCGTTTATGGGCAGATAACTTGTTATAGTCGACTGCTTTTTTATTTTTAACTGCATCAACCAGTTCTTCTTTAGGCACGGTATATTGTACAGCATTTTTAACGCCTGTAACACGTCTGACTGCATCACTATGTCCCTGGCTTAAACCTGGACCCCAAAAAGTGTACGTCTCACCTTTGGGTAATATTGATTCAGCGAACAGACGATTGAGTGAAAACAAGCCTGGATCCCAACCTGTTGAAAGAACAGCGACCGTATTATTTTCTTTAGCTATCTTATCAAGTTTATTGAAATGATTCGGAATTTCATTGTGATTGTCATAGGTGTCAACGGTGTTAAAAGCCTTTGCCAGCTCCGGCGCTTGAACGGGTATGTCCTTCTGTGAACCGCCACATAATATCAAGACATCGATTTTGTCTTTAAATGCAGCCAGTTCATCCATATGATACGCTGGTGAAGAGGTGTCTAACTGCTCAGGCTGACGTCTGGAAAAGATACCTACCAGTTCTAAATCAGCTGAATTCTTCAGTCCTGTTTCGACCCCTCTGCCTAAATTGCCATAGCCGACTATTCCAATTTTTGTTGTGTCCATCGAATCACTCTCTTTCTGTTTGATTTGTAATTATCCCTCGATAATCCTGATATTAATTATAATATAAATTCCCAGTTGCATAAACCGGATCGTTTGTAATATCCATCCCAAGCATTTTCAGGGTTTGCTCATTTTCATGATTCATGATGACCGTTGAATGGGCTTGAGCATCTTTCAAATGGGTCAATTGTTCGTAAGCAAGATGGGCCGTCGGATTGGTCACGGCACTTATAGCTAAAGCAATGAGCAGTTCGTTAGCTGATAGAGTTGGTACTTTACTATTCAGCTGATCTGTTTTCAAGTGTTGAATCGTCTCTAAAATCATAGGTGTCAGCAAGTCGATTTCATCAGCTATATTGGCCAATGATTTTATCGCATTTAACACCGCTGCTGCTGAGGCATCCATTAGTTTGGATGTACGGCCTGTGATGATTTCACCATTATTCAACTCGATCGCAATGACTGCTTGTAAATTCGAATCATCCATATACCCTTCTACTTCTTTTGCATACGAACGTGCAAACCTTACAGTCGTACGGTCTTTCTTTTTCAGGTCAGATTCTTCCAGGATCAATTGAATCCGGCGCAACGTATCTTCGTCTGCCAAGCCTTTTTTGAAATCATTTTCTACCGAAAACGCCCGACGAATAATTTCTTCGTTTGCTGCTTTCACTACAACCTCTTCATCTATGATTCCTGATTTCAATCGATTGACTCCCATGTCAGTCGGTGATTTGTAGACAGATGGTTTGCCCGTTATTTTTTCAATGATCCGTTTGATTACCGGAAACATTTCAACATCGCGGTTATAGTTGACAGCCACTTCTCCATAAGCTTCAAAATGATAATTATCCATCATGTTTACATCTTTCAGATCGACCGTCGCTGCTTCATAAGCGATATTGACCGGGTGCTTGATAGGCATGTTCCAAACAGGAAAGGTTTCAAATTTTGCGTAGCTGGCTTTATTTCCGTGAGCATACTCATGATAAAGCTGGTTCAAGCACGTAGCCAATTTACCGCTGCCAGCGCCTGGAGCCGTAACGACTACTAAAGGTTTTGTTGTTTCAATATAGTCATTTTTGGCAAACCCTTCTTCGCCGAGGATCGCATCCACATTTGTCGGATAACCTTCAATAGTATGGTGCGTATGCACGTTTATCCCACTGCGTTCTAGTTTAGACATGAATATCTTTACATTAGGCTGTTCCTGGTATCGTGTAATCAAGACACTGTTGACCGGGATACCATATGCCCTGTATTCATCGATCAAACGTAAAACATCACGATCATACGTGATACCATAGTCACCACGCACTTTATTACGTTCGATATCTCCAGCATAGACACATATGATTATTTCCGCTTTATCTTTTAAAGTTGCCAGTAATTTCATTTTTGCATCTTCATCAAAACCCGGTAGGACACGTTTAGCATGTTTGTCACCGATCAACTTACCGCCAAATTCCAAGTACAGTTTTTCGCTATTTTCTACCCGTTCCAATATATAGGCAGACTGTTCTTTTAAATATTTTTCTGTATCAAAACCAACTTTATACATAACCGTCCTCCTGTTTCCTTTTTCAATCTCTACTATTATAACACTGATTCTTGAGAGACTGAATGACTTTTATGATAATTAAGAACTGACACATTTAAACAAGCCGAATTATTTTGCATTCATTCAATAAAAAGGGGAAGCAATCGTCGAGCGATTGCTACATCATGATTCTTGTTTGTTCATAATATAGATAATAATACATACTCTTTTTTTGTAAAGGTCACGCTTAGACTGATTGCGTTACCTTCGCGGGTGCTTGCTCTCTGCGAAGGGCACGCCTGAGCGGATTGCGTGACCTTTGTGAATGCTTGCTCTTTGTGAAGGGCACGCCTGAGCGTATTGCGTTACCTTCGTTTGTGCTTACTCTCTGCGAAGGGCATGCCTGAGCGGATTGCGTGACCTTCGCGGGTGCTTGCTCTTTGTGAAGGGCATGCTTAGGCTGATTGAGTTCCCTTCATGGGTGCTTGCTCTCTGCGAAGGGCACGCCTGAGCGGATTGCGTGACCTTTGTGAATGCTTGCTCTCTGCGAAGGACACGCTTAGGCTGATTGCACGCCCTTGACGTATACTTTCCTTCAAACAGATTATTTTATTCCCGAATGGAAGACTTCATTTCCTATATGCTACCAACTATATCTTTCTTTCCTAAATACTAACTATGGTATTATCAATTTAGCATAGTTTAGATTTAGATATAAT
>NZ_JAWOBT010000046.1:0-14583 GCF_046484155.1 Alkalibacterium sp. | reverse complement strand
AACTCAAACGTATCGTATTCTGTGTCTGGATTCTTATGGAAATGAAACATGGCCATTTGTTTTATAGGAGATAATTCAAATCTGAACGGAACGAATGCTTTACCTTTATTCATCTACTCACCTTCTTTCACATATCGTAAACTTATCGCTATTCTTTTTATTAGTTGATTTTATGATACACTATTTCCTTCTTTCTGTAAGCCATTTTGTTTCAACGAGAGATGAATTAAAATAAGAAAAAACACTTTGCTCTAAAATTTCTTAGAGCAAAGTGTTTTTCAATTATCGGAGTCACTTGAATGACTCTACCGTATAGCTTGTATCTGCAAGGGCATCTTCCAGTTGTTGTTTAGTTAACTCTTTTGATGCTGCGAGTGTCGCTTCTTTTTCGACTAAATCAACATCGACCTGTGAGACGCCTTCAATGTTTGAGAATGCTGCTTTAACAGAGTTGGCACAACCGTTACAGCTCATACCCTCAACTTTTACATGATAATTCATATTTTATCTCTCCTTCGTTTTTTATTGTTCGCTGACTGTTTCAGCTAGTGTGGGTTTGAAATTTTTTAAACGCAGCGCATTGAGTAAAACGGAAACCGAGCTTAAACTCATGGCTGCTGCAGCAAATGCCGGATTGAGTAGCGGGCCCCCAAGTAGATACAGGCCACCCATGGCGATAGGAATCCCGACGATATTATAAGCAAATGCCCAGAATAAATTTTGTTTGATATTTTTCAATGTATCTTTACTCAATTCTATCGCTGTCAGCACTTCCTTGATATCACTACGCATCAAGACGACATCTGCTGATTCTACCGCAACATCCGTCCCTGAACCTATGGCAATACCAACATCGGCTTGAGCAAGAGCGGGTGCATCGTTGATACCGTCACCGACCATCGCTACTTTTTTGCCTTCTTTCTGCAATTTCTTGACCTCGTTTGCTTTATCTTCTGGTAATACATCACTCAATACGCGATCAATGCCTGCTTGTTTTGCGACGGCATTAGCGGTCCGTGTGTTGTCACCTGTGATCATCGCGATTTCGATGCCTTGTTTGTGTAGAGCTTTAATAGTTTCGACACTGTTTTCTTTCAGCGTATCCGCTACCGCAATGATTCCTTCAACCGTCTCATCAACAGCAAGATACATCGGTGTTTTACCTTCATCCGCCAACTGATTGGCCGTGTCTTCGAGCTCATTGATGGCCAAGCGCTTTTCCGTCATCAACTTCTTGTTCCCGAAATAAAGGGTATGTTCATTTATTTTTGCAAGGAGTCCCTGACCAGGAATAGCTTCAAAGTGTGACACGCCTGTTAGCTCAAGCTGATCATTCTCGGCTTGTTTAACGATTGCTTCCCCAAGAGGGTGTTCGCTCCCTTTTTCTGCAGAAGCGGCGAGTTGAAGCAAGGCCTCTTTTGAAAATGATGAATTTTTGCGAACAATCAAGTCTGTAACGACCGGTTTGCCTTCTGTCAATGTTCCGGTTTTATCAAAGACGATCGTGTCCACATTGTGCATGGTTTCCAATGCATCCCCACTTTTAATTAAGACGCCGTGTTCTGCACCCTTACCTGTCCCGACCATAATGGCCGTCGGCGTTGCGAGTCCCAAAGCACATGGACAGGCGATAACCAGGACGGAAATTAAAATGGTGAGTGCAAAGATGAAGCTCTGGCCGGCTATGAGCCAGACCAAACCGGAAATGAGAGCCAGTCCCATCACGATGGGCACGAAATAACCCGTAATCACGTCGGCTAATTTGGCAATCGGCGCTTTTGATCCCTGCGCTTCTTCAACAAGCTGGATGATCTGAGAGAGCGTGGTATCTTTACCCACTTTAGTCGCACGGTAATCGATCGATCCGTTTTTATTCATGCTTGCCCCAATAATGGTGTCGCCTATTTCTTTAGCCACCGGCATGCTTTCACCCGTCAGCATGGATTCATCCACTGCCGATCGACCATTGACGATGATGCCATCCACCGGCATTTTTTCACCGGGACGTACCCGTATGATATCTCCCGGTGATACTTTTTCAATGGCCATTTCTTCTTCATCACCATTATGCACCACTCGGGCCGTTTTTGGTGCCAAGTCCATCAATTTCTGAATCGCTTCAGACATGCGTCCTTTTGAACGTTCTTCCAGATATTTTCCTAACGTATGAAAAGCTAAAATAACCGCACTTGTTTCATAATACAGCATCATCGCCAACTCAGCATTCATGAATATGATCGCAAACGTCGCGACTAAACTATAAACGAATGCGGCAGCCGTTCCCAGGGAGATCAAGGAATTCATATTAGGATGACCTTTAGATAATGTTTTAAATCCCTGTTCAAAGTAAGACTTGCCGGACCACATGACGGGGAGTGTCAACGCCAACTGTAACAAGGCATAGTTCGTCGGATTTTGCATGTGATCAATTACAGACGGTAACACCAGCCCAACCATAGGACCCATAGAAACGATCATCAACGGAACCGTAAAGACTGCGGAAAGGATCGCCCGCTGCTTGTACATCTCTTCTTTAGACATCTTTTCCGTTTCAGCCGGACCGGAAATCTCCACCTGGTCTTCCTCTTTTGGAATGGCTTTGTACCCCGTATTAGAGATGGCATCTGAGATATCTCTTACTGATAATTCAAGCGGATTGTACGTGACAGACATTTTTTCAGAAGCTAGGTTAACCGAGGCCTTTTCCATACCATTCAGTTTAACCGCCGTTTTCTCCACTGTTGAGGAACAAGAGGCACACGTCATCCCTTCTACATCAAATGTTTTCGTCACGTATTGCGGCATAACAATGGTATATCCCGTTCCATCTATTTGTTTTTCCAGCTCTTTCGGATCAAACGTACTCGCTTCAACCTTGATGTTCAGCTTTTCTGAAGCAAGGTTGACGGATGCTTCAAGCACACCGTTTAAATTTTTCGCCGTTTTTTCTACCGTTGAAGCACAGGACGCACAGGTCATCCCTTCAATCGGATACGATTTCGTCTCCATCATTTTTTCCTCCTTGATGCACACATGAACATTGTCCAGGTGTGCACCCACATTTCACTTTTTCTGGTGCATTAACTTTTTTCTCTTGAATCAATGCTTCCAGACGTTCCAAGTCACTCATACTTACCGTGCTTTTTTCTAAAATGGTCTCAATGGTTTGTCCCACTTTTGTCGTACACATCTGATTAAGCAGATCATCTATTGCCTCATCAATACTTTCTTTTTCCGAAACAACAGGGCTATATTCGTACTTTCGACCTTTTTGCTCCGTTGAGAGCATGCCCTTCTTCACCAAGCGTCCGATCAGGGTCTTGGTTGTCGCTAGTTTCCACTCTTTTTTCGCTTTCAAACTATCGTTGATTTCTTTACTTGTAATGGGATGGGTCGTCCAAACGACACGCATCACTTCCCATTCTGAGGGCGATATTTGATTTTCATGCATGGGTGGACCTCCTTTAGTTTACAGTTGTAAACAGATAACTTCTTCCACAGTTTACAACTGTAAACTAAAAAAGTCAACAAAAAAACTATTGATTCTTAAAAATCATAAGAATCAATAGCTGAAATGGTTATTTGCATTATTCATACCTTGCTGTGTCATCATATTATCTGTACATACTTTTTCAATTTAAAAAGCCCCTCTGTTAATCACTATCCATCTTAGTTTCATCTATGTTTTTAGTGATAAGCTTCTTAAATGTATTCATTTGAGTTTGTGGATCGGAAAATCACTATAAAACTTACAGTAAAACACACCTTTAACACCCTTTTCATGTGCTAGTGGTTATACTTGGTGAAATCTTCTAATGTTATTTTTCCTGACAGTGATACTTCCGAATCTTGCAGCACTATGGCTTCTTCTTTAATGCCTTTATTTCAACTACCTATGTATCAATCATTTACATTTTTACCGGTTTACGATACATAGACGAATGCAGCATTTGCATTCATCGTCTTCTTATTATTCCACTTACCCTATTTTTTCAGATCTCGTTAAATCTCGCGCGGCGACACGCATGGGATCGATAAAAGGGACCGACAAGTCCGTTGCGTTTAAGACCAATTCTACTTCCGTACATCCGCCAATGATCAATTCGCACCCTTCTTCTTTGATCAACCGTTCAGCCACTTCCATTAAAAGCGCTTTGGGGTGCTGGCCGGTGTTGCCTTGTTTGATTCCATTCTTACCGTAAATAGCCTGCATAACCTTATGTTCCTGTTCAAAATCATTTGGGTATACAACCTCTTTATTATGCAGATGCGTCTCAAATAAGCGTGTGTTTTTGGTTGCTGTGGTAGATAAAACACCGATTTTTTGTACACCGGAGCATTCTTCGTCTATATACTTGTTTAACCCTTTTAACACATGATGAAGAGGTATGTCTACTTCTTTTTGAATATCCTCATAAAAGTAGTGAGCGGTGATGCATGGCATGACAGCGACTGTCGCTCCAGCCAACTTCAAGTTGTTTGCTGTTTTTATCATTTCTGAAACAGGGGACGGACCATCATATAAAATAGCTTGTGTCCGATCAGGGATTTTAGGATTGCTATCAATGATCGTTCGGAAATGATCCTGATCTTTTGTCACTTTCGTTTCTTTAATGACTTTCATGTAAAAACTGGCGGTCGCTTCGGGCCCCATACCGCCTAAAACACCGATAACTTTCTCCTCGTTACTCATACTAGTCCTCCCGTTTAAGATTGATAAAGCACTTTTTCACTGTATATTCATGCCTGCCTTACGCTCTATTTCTTTAAAAACAGAAATGTAGCTTTGTCTGATTTTGATGATAATTCAAAATCTTGCTGATAAGATTCGTGCCCTTTTCCAGTAACAACAATGAGCGTTGGTTCTGTAGCGTTTTTCATGGTGTCTGAGATAGCTATCGTTCGATCTAGAATAATACTTACTCGTCTAGATAGATCGTTATTGACCAATTTCTGATACTCTGCTTCCATCGTATCCGTACTGATGCCATTTAAATCGTCTAACGTTAAAATGGTCTCATCACTGTATTGAGCAGAAACTTGAATCATCTTTTCTCTTTTAGTGCTGTCTCTATTTCCCCTAAACCCAAAGATATGCACCAACCGATAATTGGGATACAATTCTTTGATTGTAGGCAATAAACCTTTCAAGGCTTCTGCAGTGTGTGCATAATCGATCACACCTTTCACGGTTTCAGAGAGCGTATCTACCTCAAAGCGACCAGGTATCGTCTCTAAATCTTTCATTAGTTGAGAAATATTGGTTAGATCCTGATTCAGATCTTGCAAAACCGTCAGAGCCATTGATAGATTAGAAAGATTATATTTACCGGGTAGAGGCAATTCGACCGAATAGGATGTGTCTCCAATAGCACACGACCCTTGCATCGATCCTTCCAAGTGATACCGTGTATCTTGATCCTTTTCCCCTACTGTTAAAACAGTCAGACCTTCTTCTACCAATAGCCGTGAAAGTTTTTTCCCCCATTCGTCATCTTCATTGACTATAGCTTTACCTGAATCTTTCAGTAAAGAAAACAGCTTCTTTTTAGCAAGAAAATACTCTTCAATAGTATTGTGATAGTCTAGATGATCGTGCTGCAAATTGGTGAACAGTGCATAGTCAAAAGACATGCCTTCCATGCGATGTTGCTCCAACCCCTGAGAGGATACTTCAATTACCACGGCCTGGTCGTTAGACTCAGCTAATGCCTTTTGTATGGTTGATGCGCTCGGCGTTGTTAAGGAGCTTGTTGTCCGTACACCATTCATTTCATTGAACACAGTACCAAAAAACGACACGGTATATCCTTTTTTCCTCAAGAGATGCGTTAAGAATAATCCGGTTGTTGTTTTCCCATTGGTTCCAGTAACCCCAATGATTAATTTATCTTTGGTTGGATACTTGTAATAGCTCGCTGCCAATTGCCCGAGTGATTTTCTTGTGTTCTCATGTTTAATATAAGGAGTATCGTTTAATTCAATGTCTTGTTGACCAATGATCACGCTTGCTCCTTTTTCGATTGCCTGAGAGATATACTGATGACCATCGTTTTTGAAACCCTTGATTGCGACAAACACAGATCCTTTTTCAACCTCAGATGATTGATCTGTCACACCTTTTATTTCAGTCGTTTCGGGTGCAGCGTCGCCATGTAATCCCGGTATATTTTCAATTAATTTTTTCCAATTCACAGTTATAATCTCCTTAACATATTCCTCAAACATTTATAAGCAATTGTTCATCAAATTCAAGTTGGGTCATTTTCTTTCTATTCTTGTGTAAGGGTAATGTTTTTCCATAACGGTACACTGTTAAAAGTCTCCTTGATAAAATACTCGCCTGATCCGGCTTCAGTATCTAAGTCTTCGAGCGCATCGACATCATTAAAATGCCACCATTCGGAAGCTAAGGGATTGAAGCCGGCTTCAACCATGTATCCCTGCAGTTTAAGTGACGGTTCAGTCATGTTAGAATTAACAGTCAATTCTCTCCAACCTTCGCGATCCGCGGAAGCGATGGGACGATCGAAAATAGCAGACTCCAGACTCATTTCATGAAGAGGTGTGTGCATAGTGTATTCCGTATAACTCTCCACTCTAAATGTGTTAAAGTCCCCGATCGTTTGGTCTGTGATTTCTTCTACCTTGGCTAAACTGAGATCAATAGCTGCCCCTCTTTGATGATTGGATACTTTCATATTTATAAACCATGTCATACTCCAAGGTTTGTCATTGATCCCTTTTTTTACCTCTTCGTTTTCTTCAGCCAATCGCGCCAGTGAGTCGTTGACCAGCAGCTGCAGTTCTCTCGGTCTAAAGGTTTCATATATCACCAGACTGTCTCCATTTTGCAGAGCTAATTGTTGAGCATGAAACACTTTTTTTGCCGTTCGATAAAGTAGGGGCATGATGAATTCTTCTTTTTGCAGACGCTCATTGAACCCGATCATCGGATTCAGTGGTTCACCCGTCAATTCTGGAATATCTACATGAGAGGATTGAAAAAGTGAATCGTAACTATTTGTATGATCATAAATAATGGATGGCACAACATCCGGTAAATTGATAAAAGCGAACCGATGCTCGATCCAGCCTTCAAAAGAAGCGGATTGGACAAGCCAATATTTCCCCGCTTCTCCTCTTATTTCAAAAGGTGTGCCGGGACTCAATTCTCGAAGTATTTCCGCATCGGCTGCGGGCTCTTCATACAAGGTTTGTTTGACTGAAGCATAGCCTGCTGCACCTACTATAGGCAGCTCAAATTCTCCATCGACATTCCACATTGGAAGTTCTGGCTTTTTCTGGCTATTCTCGTTCGCATCCGGCTCATCTTGACTGTCCTGTTCAGTTGACGGTCTCTCCGTTGTTTCTTTATTATCGGATTGTTGTAAATAGGTGATCAAACCTAAAATAACGATTGAAAAACCCAGTATGACAATTAAACCTTTTAACAACGATTTATTTTTATTCAAAATTAAAGCTCCTTTTTTCTGTTCAGCCTGTTACACCTTTTTTCTGCTTATACTTTTACACAGTATAAGACCTTAACGTCTTCAGGTCAAAAACATCTGCAGCAGGTACAAGAAAATTAAATGTAGAGGATAGAACCAGTAAAATGCCCATTTTGTAAACCACGTTCTTTTACCTGGCTTTCTGTTGTACAAATAAAGAATGGGTAATACCATCAAACTGCCGAAGCGGTACGTTACAAAACTGCCGTATTCTTGTAGGCCGGGTATAATGTAGAACAGTAAAGTAATCAATACAAACCCCGTCATTTTCCAATTAAGCTTGTCTCTAAATAAACCGAAATTCAAAACCCACAGTACACCAATATAGTTCCAGTTAGCCGGCACTGCAAGAATTAAACTGGCCATAACTATGGCTACTTTCCATGTGTCAGATAATTTCTCGTTTGTCGCTGCAGTTAAAGCAATCAGCCCCATCAATAAGGACCAGAAGACGCTCGTTGCCTGAAAAAACCCCAAATCGAAATACATGACGTAAGGAATATGAGAAATCAGTGCGAATATGAATATGCGTGTAGCATAAGCTTTCTTATCCGAAGTGTAATGATGCCCTTCGGCAACAAGATAGGCAATAAGAGGAGCCGCCAAACGGCCAAATAAGTGTAAGCCCCATCTTCCTGCCGAACCGTCTTCTGTGATCACTCGCGAAAAATGGTCGATAAACATGGACGAAACGGCTATTATTTTGATTACATTTGCATTCAAACCGACATTTTTTATTTTTGCAATAGAGAATGGATGTTCCATCTTTTCACCCCAACGCTGTGATTCAGCAAGTTTAGTTATTTCTTAAAAATGATTCGTCAATACCGGCTACTCGCTCTTCAAGCGGAGCTAAAACGTCTTGTACTTTCAAGTCCGGTCGTTTTTCAGCTAATTGTTTCAATATATATTTCGCACCAAAATCCATACCTTGTGCACCACCAATTAAAATAACATCTCCGGTTTCTACTTGATCGAGGCTAGATTCCAAAGCATCCGGCATTTCTTTATGCAGTTCAATCTCTACGCCGACCTTGTCCATTTCTTCTTTAAATGCCTTCAGCTCTTCAGCTAAGACATTATCTTTTTTTACAACATGAGATTCACTTAAAGAGACAATAACTTTCTTGATGCCAAGCTCCGGCACCCATTTGGCCAGCATCTGCGCGTTCTCTCTATTGGTCGTTACCCCACGATTACCTCTAATCGCGTAGACAATGTGTAATTTTTTATAATCCATTTTTGTCAACGTTTCTAAGGTTACATCGATATTTCCGGCATTAGCAAAATGATCGTCTACTATCTTAAAATCATTTTCATAAATAAATTGGAAACGACGCTCGACTCCTTTAAAGCTTTCGATGCCCGATTGTATTGTTTCAACAGACACGCCACTAATTAACCCAATCGTGATAGCCGCCATTGCGTTATAGACTGAATGATAACCCGCTACCGACAAATTGATTTTAAACGATGTATTTTCAACGGTTTCACCTTTGATTGTTTTAAACGGCTTGTTTATTTCTACAGTGAAATTACCTCGTCCGGTTGATAAATCAATATCTTTACACGAAAGATGACCTGAATCGTTTTCAATGCCATAGGTAACTACTGAAGCTGCAGTCTCTTTAGCTAGTGAAGCAGAATAGTCATCATCCAGATTCAGCACTGCGAACTGATCTGCTCTTGCTTCGCGTATTAAACTTGCTTTAGCATTGTAGTATTCTTCAAACGAGCCATGCAGATCAATGTGTTCGCGACTGATATTATTTAAAGCCACAATATCAAAAGAGACACTCCCCACTCGACTCAAATCCAGTGCGGAAGAAGACACTTCCATCGTGACATGAGAAATTTTTTCATCACGCATTTTAGTGAAATACCTGTGTAAATCCAAAGATTCGGGAGTGGTCAAAATACTTGGTACCAGCGTACCGCCATATTTAACCATCACGGTACCGATAAGTCCCGTTTTCCAGTTATTTTCTTCTAGAATTGCATTTGTCATAAATGATGTTGATGTTTTACCGTTAGTTGCAGTAATACCTATAATAGTAATGCTTCGTGAAGGATGATCATAATAGGTATCACTCAAAGCAGCTAAGGCTTTCCGACTATCAGCAACTAAGTATTGAGGTACTGCAATATCCGGAAGGATGTTTTCAACAATTAAAGCAACTGCTCCATTATTTACCGCTTCTTGAGCATACTTATGCCCATCTGTTTGATACCCCTTAATACATACGAATAGTGAATTCTCCTGAGCATCACTAGAATGATAGACTATCGTGCTGATTTCAACATCTTTTGAATCCTTTGATTCTAATACTGTAATTGCTTGGAGTAGCTCAAATAATTGCATAGTTCAATTCTCCCTTTTATAAATTCATTAATAGATGCGAATTTCCATTTTGATTTGTTATTTTTTTATGACCTTGTTTTTCACTTTGTTCAATAAATTCCCTACATAATACATTCCCGGTTTAGGATCGTTTGCTGACCAAATCGAACCCACTCTTTTTTCTGTATACGTTTTTAGAATCGATTTCCATGACAATTGTCCAGATTTCACGTAGGCTAATGAAGCGTGTAAATCTTCATACATATAATGGAAAGCTAAATTAGTCGACACTTTCAAACTGTCATGGCCGATTTCTTGCCCTGTTAATTCTTTATAAGCCAGGAGTGGCATATTGAATCCTAATTCTGCTAACATTTGGTTGAAATTAGTGGTACGTACATTGATTTCAATCAGATAATATTCACCAGTTAGTTCATCTTTTTTAAATTCGATTTCAGCAAACCCTTTATATCCGATGGCCTCTAGGAAAGGTGCTCCGATTTCGTGTAGTTCTGGCACGTATTTCTGTTTAATATAAACAGATGCACCGAAATTAATGGGGTACTGACGTTCTTTCTGTGCAGTGACCCAGTGAGTTATTTTCGCTTCTTGATTTAAATAGGCATCAAAGGTGTACATGTGATCATCGAAGCCTTGAATCAGTTGTTGCACAACTACCTCTATGTTAGCATCTTCAGCTTTTTGCAATCCTTCTTCCAGTTCTTGACGATCTGTTACTTTAAACAATTTTTTACGGAATGTCGATACGAATCTCGACGAGTCTGCGGGTTTAATGATGCAGGGATAACCCAATTCTTCTTCTACTTTTTCAACGACACCAGCAGCTCTTGCTTGAACGGTTTGAGGAACACGCACGTTATGCAGTTGTGCTAAAACATGCAGCTTATCTTTATCGATCAAATCGCTCCAGAATCCTTGTTCGGTTTGATTGATCAAAAAATATTCTTTCAATTCAAGTAAATACTTATCGATAAATTCGACATATTGATCAGCGGAGGGATACAATACGGGTTTGTAGTCCTGATTCTTTGCATAAGCGATGAGGAAATCCTTCAGCTTATCCGCCTCTTTAGAATAGTGTGGTCCAATTAATTTCTCAGTCACATACTTAGACTGACGGGCGTATGCTCCTTCTTCCTTATAATCCAGAACGGCTACAGGGATTCCTGATCTTCCTAAGCATCTTGTGATACTCAAACCGATGTAATAATTATTTCCAAGTACGACTGCTTTGTGTTTCGTTTCCATTAATTAATTCACTCTCCATTACTTTGCTGATCCTCTGTGCAACACAAACGGTAAATGGTCTCAGCATAGATATCCATGGCTTGATAAAACTCATCTAATTTGATTCCTTCATTTTCCTGGTGGGCTAAACTTTTACTTGAAGGGAAATGTGCTCCAAAAGCAACCATATTAGGCATTGCCCGCGCATAGGTTGCCCCTCCTGAAGTTAACGGCTCACTTTCCAAGTCTCCTGTTTTATCTCTGTATATCGCTAGTAACGACTGCACCAGTTCACTATCTTTTGGAACATACAGAGAATCAAGATAATCATGCTCTTGATAATCTAATCCGTATTCACTGCTTTTTTCTTTTAACACTTTGACAATTTCTTCTTTATCATACGTTACAGGAATCCGGATATCTAACATCACTTCCGACGTGTTCTCGTTTATTTCCAAAGTACCGACATTGATCGTCAGTTCACCTGAAACCTCATCTTTGACTTTACCAAAGAGCGTTTCTCCATTGGTCTCCATCCCAATCTTTTCAGAAATAAAAGAAATGACAGGATGAGTTTGGACCGCAACTAAACCTTTTGCTAAAAGTGAAATGGCATTTTTTCCTTCACCTGCAACACTGGCATGAACACTCTTTCCTTTTACAACGATAGACTCATCTTTTTGAATATATGGAATGTCCATGTTATCGAAAATCTGAGACAATTCAGTCATTCCAGCCCCTGCGTACTCGGCTCTATCGGGCACCACGTTAGGCGCACTCCCGCATTGAAGTTTCAGTTTATCAGAACCCGGTCCGATGAGTTTCAATTGTAGTAATCCTTTTTCAGCATAGGTTAACGGAAAAGTACCATCTGGGACGAAACCTAGATCTGGCAGTGCTTCATTTTTTACATAGTTATTCATACAACGCCATAATATTTCTTCATCTGTTCCGAAAATGAAGCGAATCTTCTTATTGAATGTTTCTTCAGCATCCACAACCGCCTTAAACGCATATAGCGCAGCAACCGTCGGACCTTTATCGTCTTGTGAACCGCGCCCGTAAAGCACGCCGTCACGTTCCGTCCCTTCGAAAGGATCCGATTCCCATTTTTCTCTATTTCCTTCAGGTACCACGTCTAAGTGGCAGAGAACACCGACAGTTTCTTCACCGTCTCCGTATTCTGCATAACCATAAAAACCTTCAGGATCATAGAACGTATCCATTCCCAATTCATCACAGACAGCGAGTGTTTCTTTTAAAGCCTGATCGATGGCTTTCCCAAAAGGTGGGAAAGCCAATTCGTCACCTTCATCCTTATTCACCGATGGGACAGCAATCAGTTTTTTCAGTGTGCGTAAGCTTTCATTTTTTATAGAATCATTAATAAAATTCTTCATTTAGAACACCCCTTTTTTCTACATTGATATAGAATTTTTTTGTGGTCTCGCTAATCACGTTACTAGATATAGTGAAAAAGTCAACTGTTTCAGCTCTTTTTTCACTATAAATCACCTTTCTTCCATTATACCTTATTATTGTTTTGCATTCTTTACGAATGGAATAAGTTTTTCTATCTCTTTTCACGGTTATCCGTTGGTTTGCCTTAAAATAATCCTCATGCCTTTTATTATCTCAAACAATATGGGGCGATACCCTCTTCCTTGATCCATTTCTAAAAGAGTGAAATTAAGTCTTGTTTTTAATTTCAATAAGGCTATAATTACTTGGTACTTATAAAATTCTAACTACTGACTTATTTTTTATCGGGTTATGACACATCGTCATAACATGTTCAGAAAACACGGGAGTGATCACATTGAAAAAAGATATGACTCAAGGAAGCCCCCTTAAACTTATTCTCAGTTTTACGATTCCTTTGTTAATCGGAAATTTGTTTCAACAACTTTATAATATGGCTGATGCCTATATCGTCAGTCAAACCATCGGCGTAACGGCATTCGCAGCTATCGGTTCAACCATGAGCATACAATTTTTAATTCTCGGTTTAGCTATCGGGATCACTGCCGGCTTGTCTGTCCTGACTGCCCAACGTTTCGGGCGCAATGATGAAAAAGCCTTACGCAAAAACTTAGCAACCGGCTTGATCATAAGTTTGACCATCGGTATAATCTTAACAGTTTTCACCACCACCTTTACTGAGGAAATATTAACGTTTATGAAGACCCCCGATGAGACCTACGATTATGCTTACGATTATTTAAACGTATTGTTTAGAGGTATCGGTGCTGTCATCCTCTTTAATTATTTAGCTAACCTGCTGCGAGCCATTGGCGACAGTAAAACGCCACTTTACTTTTTAATTGTTACTTCTATTTTAAATGTTGTACTGGATTATGTCTACATTCTCGTCTTTGATTTGGGCATTCGAGGAGCTGCTTTAGCCACCATTACTGCCCAGATCACTTCGAGTATCTTGACTCTGTGGTTCATTTGGAAAAAGGTCCCTCTACTGCGTATCCATAAAGAAGATTGGAAACTGGATAGAGCTGAATTCAAGGAACATTTGCGTATCGGATTACCCTATGGCTTTCAATATTCTATCATTGCGATTGGTTCTGTGGCGATCACCATGAGGCTTAATCTATTGGGCGCACCTGCCGTCGCTGCTTTCACTGCCGCTCAGAAGATCGATTCTGTAGCTGTGCTCCCGCTTCAATCCTTTGGTGTAACGATGTCGACTTTCGCAGCCCAAAACTATGGTGCAAGAAAATTGAACCGTGTATGGCATGGAGTCAATCAGGCGCTTAAAATGAGTATCGGTTACAGTTTAGTGATCGGTCTCATTCTTTTGATTTGGGGTAGACACTTTGCTACTTTATTTGTCGGAGCTGATGCATCAGCCGAGGTGCTTCAAATGATCCAGCATTATTTCCTGGCGAGTTCATCCTTATATGCTGTGCTGTCCGTATTATTTATTTACCGACACACGTTACAAGGTCTTGGCAACAGCTTTGCCCCAACCGTTGCTGGGATCGGAGAATTACTTGCCCGCATTTTAGCCGCATTCTTCTTGTCTGTACATTTAGGTTTTACAGGGATAGTCATAGCGAGCCCTCTAGCCTGGTTTGCAGCCCTCATCCCTCTCGTTCTGGCATATAGATCGACTAAACGTACTTTATCTGCTAAATTTCCCCTTCCTCTCGATTCGGAAGGAGAAGTCATCCTGGATGAATTTGTGCCTTCTTCCATAAAAATAAAATGACGAATAAATTACGAAAGAGGCTCATTTTATGCTTTGATACGTCCTTTGATTAGCCAAAAACAATCACTTAAACGATCTGGAAAATTAGCAAACGTCATGAAATAATTCAACTGTTCCCTAACTATCTCAGCGATAGTTAGGGATTTTTTATTAGGGTTTGATTAGGTGTTATGGTGCCCCATACACCTTGAGTGGTGCTAAGCTGGTTCATCTTCAGCATACTCACGGACTTTTCTGTCCCAGTGGTACTAAGC
>NZ_JAWOBT010000101.1:0-5966 GCF_046484155.1 Alkalibacterium sp. | reverse complement strand
CTTTTTTCAGCTTGTGAGCGACTGTCGATTGACTGAATCGGTTCAATTGTTGAGTATCTTCTGAGAGAGGCTTCATTAGTGACTGCTCGCAGATAAATGATTCTGGAGCGGGCAGTATAAGCTTTTTAAGTGCCTATTCAAATGAATCAGCATCTGGAGCAGGCATCATAGCGGGCTTTAAGTGACCAGTCAGAAACGTGTTGTGACTCAGCAGAAAGTAAGCGGACCTCTTAGTACCTGCTGAATCAGTGTCTGCTGTGGAGTGGGACGTATAGCCCTTGTCTAGTGACCGCTCAAAGACATGAGTTCATTCAGCGGGAAGGATAATCCCATTTTAGGGACTACTCCTTAAAAATCAATTGCTGAGTAGCCAGTAAGGTTTTCGCTAGTTGCTGCTCAAATGAAAATCCCGCTCAGTGGTAAGCTGATATGAGATGCTTCGCTACACTGAAACTGAAACGCTGACCGAATTCGATGAACAGGTTCATGATCCTATCAGGGCATGACTCAGATCAGGCGGAATTAGTAAAAGACTCAGCGATCGATCGGTAAAAATAACGATTTGTTTAGTAGGGCACCAGGTGATTTGAATGGTATAGTATGCATGGAAGAATTGAAGAAAGGACGAATGAATAATGAGATTAAGTGTACTCGATCAGGCGCCCATCACAAGTGGGAATACAGGGCAAGGGGCTTTGGAAAAAGCCGTGGAATTGGCCCAATATACAGAAGAATTGGGGTACTATCGCATGTGGATGGCGGAACATCACGGCAGTTCCAGTTTTGCCAGTTCTGCTCCAGAAGTGGTGGTGGCGTATATCGCCGCTAAAACAGAACACATCCGTCTGGGGACGGGCGGCACCATGATGATGCATTATTCGCCTCTTAAAATGGCGGAAGTGTTCAAGACGTTAAGCGCCCTGGCTCCGGGACGGATCGATTACGGTGTGGGACGCGCTCCGGGTGGCGATCAGAATGCCATCCATGCATTGGCACAAGGGAACGATCCCGACTTTGACCACTTATACGAAAAGTTGGATGTCGCGCTGGACTTGATAAAAGACGATATCCCTGATGAAACTCTTTATAGCAAAACACCGGCCTCGCCGCAGAAAGTGACGTTGCCGGAAGCGTGGCTGTTAGGGTCAAGTGGGAACAGTGCCATCGAGGCAGGTCAAAGAGGACTGGGATACTCCTTTGCTCAGTTTTTCATGCTCAATGCGATGCGCAAAGAGATATTCGATTTGTACAGAGACCGGTTTGTGCCTTCAGCATTCATGGAGAAACCGGAAATAAGCGTGGCTTATCTAGTGACTGTCGCGGAAACGAAAGAAGAAGCTGAATTTCAGGCGAAACCACAAGACATTGCCCGTATTCGTCTGGGTCAGGGACGCATGTCACCGCTTATGTCACCCGAAGAAGCACAAAAGCATAAGCTGACCGATGACGAGCGTGAAGCAATCCAGACAAATAGACAGATCCACTTGGTCGGGACGGCGAAAGAAGTCGCTGAGCGCTTGTATAAAGATCAGAAGACGTACGGTTTCGAGGAAGCCATGATCTGCAGTATCGCACATTCGCAAGAACAGCGTTTGAACACCTATAAATTATTGGCGGAAGAAATGCTTTAACAGAAAATGAGCGAAAGGAAGAAAAAGATGAAAGTAGCCTTGCTCGAACCGTTGAGAGTACCGAAGGAAACGATAGAAATGCTGGCTCAGCCAATCAAAGAGCTGGGCCACGAGTTCGTTTATTATGATGAAAAGACAACCGATCCTCATGAACTTTTAAAACGCAGCCAGGATGTGGATGTCGTCATGATCGCCAATAACCCTTATCCGAAAGAAGTCGTCGAACAGCTGAACCAGACAAAACTGATCAATGTCGCTTTCACAGGGGTGGACCATGTGGCACGAAAGACTGCCAAGGAAAAAGAAATCAAAGTAGCCAATGCGGCCGGGTATTCCGATCAGTCGGTGGCCGAACTCGTTATTGGTCTGACACTCGATCTATACCGCTCCATTTCGCAGGGGGATAAAGATATCAGAAAAGGATCATTCCCGGGAATGATTCAAGGGAGTGAGATCAGAGGCAAAACGGTAGGCATAATCGGGACAGGCAACATTGGCATCAGGACTGCTCAGTTGTTCAAAGCGTTCGGTGCGAAGCTGATAGGTTATAACCGTACGGAAAAAGACGCGGCGAAAGATCTGGGACTAACGTATTTAGCACTCGACGAGGTCCTCGAACAAAGCGACATCCTGTCTGTCCACCTGCCTATGAATGATGAAACGAGAAACTTTTTATCCAGAGAGAAGCTGGCTAAGATGAAACCGTCGGCCGTACTCATCAACTGTGCACGGGGACCGATCATTGATAATCAGGCCTTGGCAGAGTTGCTTAACGAAGAGAAACTAGCCGGGGCAGGTATCGATGTGTTCGACATGGAGCCGCCACTTCCAAGTGACTATCCATTACGGCATGCAAAAAATGCAGTATTGACCCCGCATGTCGCTTATCTAACAGACGAAGCCATGGTCAAGCGGGCAGAAATTGCGTTTGACAATACCCTGGCGTTTTTAAAAGGACAACCGAAAAATATAATTGAATAATACAGAAGACACCTCTAGATTTCTAGAGGTGTCTTCTACAGTTTTAAATCGTTTCCAGCTCGGACTTCAATTGCTACGCCAGTTCCAGCATGGCACTCTCAGACAAGATACGTTCTCAGACTATTGATTCAGTTCGATTGTAAACGGCTTGCCATAAGAAGTGAAGTTGAGCATACCGACATCTTCTGGAAACTCGGCAGAATAAAACTGAAGGTGAAGTTCTTCTGATTCCAGCATCTGTTCGCTGGTGATATCAGAATCTTCTTCAGACAAGGCAAGCCGTCCAGTATAGTGATCTTCAGCTCCGTTATACGTGTAGCTGTGTCCAGTAAATATCAGTTCATTACCCCGGTTATCTTCTCCGCGTATTTCAATTACTTCAAACGGTATATCAGTCCAATTGTCTGAAGTTATTTCAATGAAACTGAAGAGTGGGTGTGTGTTTAAGTTGTTAATGGAATAATCATAGAGATCAGTACTTAACTCCTGATCAATAGAATATTTATTTGTGTGTTTCTGAAGTTCGTCCCTTGTCGTATCAACAGAAAATGTTGCTTTCCCTTCAACGGGTGGCACACGTTCGTCTCTTTTGGCATTGTCTTTCATATCAATAATAAAAAGATCTTCTAAAGTGATTTCTATGGTGTAATTGTCGGTCATTGAAAAATCTTCATCTAAGTCTATAACTAATATTCGGTTATGAACAGCATCCTCTTCACTGACTGTTCTTCCGTAACTTGACATCGAGCCAGTGACTGCTTGTCCATTTATAGAAAGGGTTTTATTCTCTATCCCTCCAAAATGATAGTCTTCTAGAGACTCTCCCAAATCAGCGAGTATGTTGATGAGTAGTAAATCGTCAAAAATAAGTATATCCTCAACTTTTATTTCAGCATCGCCAATCGTCTGAACCTGATCGACGGCTATACTTGTATCATCGGTTGTCCGTTCTTCTATACCTAAAGCATCAGTGATCGTATACCGAAAGTTCTCTAAGAAAGAGGAGGCAGCCGCTTGAACACGTTGGCCGACTGGGGTCTGCAAACCTAGAAAGGCAAGCAGCAGTGCAGCGGCAATCAATAAAATAGGCTTCTTCCAGTTAGTAGTTTTTGTTTGCTTAGTGGATGAATGATCGAGTCTGCTTTTGACAGAAGTTAAAAGATCAGCTTTTTCCTGGTCGGATAATGAAGTTTCGTCGTAATCACTTATATCTGTTTTCACCTGATTAAGTAATTGGTAAAGTTTTTTGTCGTTATTCATTCCTTGACTCTCCTTTCTTTTCGAAGTGTCGTCTGATTTTTAATTTTCCTCGTGAGAAACGACTGTATAAAGCACCTGTGGTCAAATCATGTTTTTCAGCAATGACTTCAGTCGAATCCTTTGACTCAAATATGTCTTTAAACAGAATGCGATCTTTCCCATTAAGTGGTGCAAGTAATTCTTCCAACTGAATTTCCCATAATTCTTCTGATAAAGGCTTGTCGTTATGTACATGTTGCGTTTCTAGATGTTCTTCCCATCCAACAGTCTTTAATTCGTTTCTATATTTTTTCAGTGTATTAATAGACCGGTACTTTGCAATGACCGCTATCCAGTTTTTGAAACTCGCTTTTGATGGATCGTACTGTTCAATATTATTCCAGACAGCGAGAAAAACGTCATTTAAACATTCATCC
Organism: Alkalibacterium sp.; assembly: GCF_046484155.1. Classification (GTDB taxonomy): domain Bacteria; phylum Bacillota; class Bacilli; order Lactobacillales; family Carnobacteriaceae_A; genus Alkalibacterium. The sequence continues at coordinate 1,678 of NZ_JAWOBT010000101.1, read as the reverse complement.
TGATGACCGGGAAGTGCATAGAGATGCTTTTGAATGATGGCTTTTAATAGTCCACCATATTTATTGATCAATTCCTCAAGTCCCAGCTCGTTTCGCTTTTTAATCGTATTGATTATCCATTTATCGTCCGCCAAAATGTCACCCTCCTTTGTTCCTTCACTTATGTATACAAGAAAAAATGATGGAATCTGTCAAAATTTCAAAATAAATGAGTGATCAAGATATTTTGTGGTCTTTTTTAATTAAATTTGAGCATATGTTGTAACTTCGGCACTTTGGAATGAGATTTTAGTCAGAACTTACCGAATTACTCGAACTTCGGTAAGTTCTGCAATCAGATAGACAGCTAATTGCCGAAGATGCTGCTTATTCGACAGTTTGAAAAAAAGATGTGTTCCTAATTACCGAATGAAGCCCGGTTCGGTAATTACAGACGGTCTAGCTTTCTCTAAGTGTCGAACTTGGTCAAAGTTCGACACTTAGGAGGAAATTGCAATCCTCAAAGCGTCGAACCTGGGAGAATTCGGTAAGTACATTAATGAAAACAATGAAAAACTTTTCAAATTACCGAATGTATAAGATTACCGCTCATAGGGCTAGTTTTTACCAATAAATCCGGCAATCACTTTTCTAAATAAATTCCTTAAAAACACCTTGTAGATCATGCTTTATTTAAGATAGTTTATTGGTAACAATAAGCTTCCAATATGAAATCAAGTTTGAAAAATCACACTGTTATACTGCAGTCACTAATCAGTATACCAAATCGTAACTAGATAATGATTAATATGAGGAGAAGGCAAAATCTCGTAAGCCTTTTTACTTATAACAAAAAAAGACTTGTTAGATTTGAAATATTGTAAAGAAGTGTTTTAAATTGAGAGTTTAGATGAGAAAGTTACGGTCATTACCGGTGGCGTCGACAAACAAGCCTATATAAAATCTGGTTTTGCCGTCAGAAAGATCGCCAAAGCTGCGGCTGCTGAATTTGCTCAATATAATATCTGCGTAAATATTGTTTAACAAGGTATGATCCCTACCGCAATGACTGAAAATGAGAGCATCGGCGATTTGGTTAAAGAAATGGAAAAAATAGTCTGATGAATTTGGTCAAAAAAAGGTCTTTGACAATGTGTTTGAGAGTTTTTTCGATATAATGAGGAGACAAGTTCATCTGCAGTATGATGAACGACAGTGTGAAGTGGACAGGTTGAGGGAATTTAAGATAATAGGATAGAAACCTTATCTATAGTATACTAGTTATGATAGATCAATTGTTGAGTCAACTTGTTGATTGATAGAATTGGAGGAATAAAAATGGATGCGGTTACTCTATATAATGGAAAGAAGATGCCGGTGATCGGTTTTGAAATCTGTAAAAATTCGAATGAAGAAAAAGCTGTTCAGTCGATTGTTAAAGCTATTGACGTGGGCTTTCGCCATCTTGACAGTTCAAATGGGTTTCAAAACGGGGAAATATTGAGTCGGGGACTTAAAAAGAGTGGATTCCCAAGAGAAGAGTTGTTTTTAACCAGTAATTTAATGATTGATGGACATGGTTATATGGATGTAAAACGCAATGTGGAAGAAATATTGAAAAAATTAGAAACGGATTATTTAGATCTTTATCTGATTCATTGGCCGCTTGATAAAGGAAACGGGGAAGACTGGGATAAAA